>CABXRO010000036.1 GCA_902514645.1 uncultured SAR86 cluster bacterium | reverse complement strand
TTGAGACATTAGGATCATGGAAAGAAGTTGCTACTGAATATGGTTTAAAAGAAATTTTAAAACCTATAAGGAAAAAATTATCCTTAGTTTCTCAGCAAAAAAAGAAAATTTACCCGAGTAGAGAAGATATTTTTAAGGCATTTGAATTAACATCTTTTAAAGATGTGAAAATTATAATTCTTGGACAGGATCCTTATCATGGTCCTAATCAAGCAAATGGTTTGGCCTTTTCTGTCAATAGAGAAATTAGAATTCCTCCATCTTTGTCTAACATATTTAAAGAATACTCTTCAGATTTAAATATACCTGTTCCTATTGATGGAAATTTATCAGCTTGGGCAAAAAAAGGAGTTTTACTTTTAAATTCTATCTTAACTGTGGAATCTGGATCTCCGGGATCTCATAAAGATTTTGGATGGGAATTATTTACTAATCAGATTATCAAAGCCTTAAGTGATAAAAAATTAAATTTAGTTTTCATTCTTTGGGGGTCATATGCTCAATCAAAGAAAACTCTTATAGATTCATCTAAACATTTAATCATTGAATCTCCTCATCCATCGCCATTATCTGCCCATAGAGGTTTTTTTGGATCAAAACCATTTTCTAAGGCTAACGATTATCTTAGGATAAACAAAAACGAAGAAATTGATTGGAAAATAAAATAGCTAAAGAATATTTAAAATTTGTCCATCTAGATAAACAGATTCGGACTGAGCATCTTTATTTTTAAAAAAAACAAAGCCGTAATTACCTTCTTTCAATAAAACCTCTCCAACTTTTTTTCCGTCTTTGTTATAAATCAGAGGCTCCTTGACTTCATCTTTAAAATTATCTGCAATTTTGACAGCAAATTTCAATTTTCCTCTATATTCCATTCTTGCAATGACTTCTTGACCATTGAAACAGCCTTTAGAAAAATCAATAAGCTCCTTCTTTTGATAATTAAGTTCATGAGGGGTAAATTTCGAGGAAGTATTCTTATTTATTTCCACTATTCCTTTTTTTATTAGGAATTTCATCCATTCTTTCGAGTCTAATTCATCTTCAATCTTATCATTTTCATCTCTTTTCAATCTGGCATCAAAAAAAGGTATATATTTTTTCATGTGCTCTTCAAAAGTGATAAAGAGTTCTTCTAAAATCGCGATCTTATATCCATTTTCAATTTTCTTAATCCAAAAAGTTGCCATAACTCTACCTTTGTTATTGCAAACGCAGGCAGGTTTAAAATCCTTATCTGAAACTTTTTCTATATCTATAGTAATCTGACCTTGTAAGAATTCTGCAGCTTGAGATCCTTTTAGAATTAGATAAGTATGTTTTTTTGAAAAATTCATGCTTTTTTATTTTTTCATGATTATATAATTCTTTCTGTGAGCGACCTATTAAATAAAGCTAAATTTAAGGCAAGAAGAGGCTTGAATGAATTGGATAAAATCTTTGTACCTTTTGTAGAAAAAAGGTTCTTATTTTTAGGGAATTCTCAAATTGACCAACTTTTTAAACTTTTTGAAATTGATGATGTTTCTTTGGCAGATATTATTATCTATAAAAAAATGGATTATCCGGTTGAACTCAAAGAAATATTTGAAGAATTATTTGATTTTTATAGTGAAATTTAACTGAACTTGTGGACAATACGTATGTCTATAAGGATTAGGACATGGAAAACGATATAAACATAATTAAGCTTGTAAAAAAAGGGGATGTAAGAGCCTTCGATATTCTTGTGGTCAAATACCAAGACAGACTTGTTTATTCTGTTTTTAAGTTCTGCAAGGACTTTGAATTATCTCAAGATATTGCCCAAGAAGCTTTTGTTAAAGCTTTTAAAAATATTGATAAATTTAGAGGAGAAAGCTCTTTTTATACTTGGATTTACAGAATTGCTATCAATACAGCAAAAAACTATTTTTCAAATAAATCCAGAGGAGCTGAAACTTACAATGAAGACGTTCTTGATGGGGCTTTATCTGATTTGTCTTTGAATTCGGATAATCCCGAAACTCTTTTAGAAGCAGAACAAATGAAAGACGCTGTAAACCAGGCTTTTCAGAATTTACCTGAC
>CABXRO010000035.1 GCA_902514645.1 uncultured SAR86 cluster bacterium | reverse complement strand
TGAAGGGTCAAGATTAAGATCTTTGTTTCCCTTTATTGCTGTTGCGGTATGAGGGTCAAACAAAATATTTTCTGTTTCATAGCTTTTAACAATTGTTTTAACAATTTCTTTATCATCACAAGTAGAGCTTTGAAAAAAAGCTTTCACTCCTTGCCAGATTTCATCGGATTGATTGAAATCAATAGATTTTGCAGGAAATGATGAGAAAGTATCGCTAAGCTTGGTGCCATTTTTTTTGTAAATCTCAAACAATAATCTTTCAAAATTACTCGCTACAGAAATGTCCATAGATGGGGCAAGAGAAGCAGATGTTTCTTTTTTTTGATATATATCATCAGAGAAAAGTCTGTGTAAAACGTCGTTCTTATTGGTTGCAATATTGATTCCTTTGAATGAAAGACCCATATTTTTTGCCGTCCAGCCAGCATACGCATGTCCAAAGTTTCCAGAAGGGATAGAAGCTATATAATCTTTTTTTAGCTGAAGTTTAGTGGAAAAAAAATAGACGCTTTGTGCCATGATTCTTGTCCAATTAATTGAGTTGATTGATACAAACTTAACCTCTTCATTATTATTTTCTATGAACATTTTTTTTACGTAATTTTGACAATCATCAAAATCACCCTTCACTGCCAAGGGAAATACATTTTTTGCATTTGAAGTTGTCATTTGTCTTTGTTGAACAGGAGATATCTTTTGATGAGGAAATAATATAGCAATATCGATGTCTTCGAATTTTTTACATGCTTCTATAGCAGCAGAACCTGTATCGCCTGATGTAGCTCCGAGAACAACGATTTTCTTATCTGTTTTTTCAGCAGCTTTATCAAGTAGAGCTGCCAACAATTGCATAGCTATATCTTTAAAAGCAAAAGTTGGACCATGAAACAATTCAAGAACATAGCCTGTATTTTTTGTTTCAACTAACTTTACAACTTCTGGAACAGTAAAAGATTCATAGGCATTTTTTACTACTTGCTCAAAATCATTCCTAGATAAAAAACCTTCAACATATGGATATAAGAGATACGAAGCTAGATCTTCATAGCTTGCAGTCTCAAACTCAGCAATTTCTTCTTTGGAAAACCTTGGAAAATTTTCTGGCACATATAGTCCACCGTCTTTTGCAGTACCTGATGTGAGCACATCGATAAAACTTAATGCTTCTGCATTTCCTCTGGTGCTGAAGTATTTCATTTTAGATATCTAAAATCCTAATATGAGTTAATGGTCCTAAAACCTCATCTAAAGCTTCCAATTCTTTGATGGTCTCTTGGATAGTCATTTCATCAGAGTTACTCAGTACAATAACCAAGGGTATTTGATCGTCACTTCTCTCTAATTCCTTTTGAATAAGATTGTCAATTGAAAGATTGTTATTTGCCAACAAAGTTGAAATTTTTGCGACCGCCCCAGGTTTATCATTGACTTGAAGTTTTAGGTAGCGATCACAGGAAAAATTCTCAAAACTTGAAGATAGTTTTTGTTCAACAAATTTTCCATAATCAAAAATTTTTCCCCGCGCTATATCGATAATATCTGATAAGACTGAATTGGCAGTTGGTTTGGCACCAGCACCCGGTCCAGAATACATCGTGCCACCAACATTTTCAGCATTTACAAGCACTGCGTTATTTTCATTATGGATTGAAGCTAAAAGCGAATCTGTTTTTACGAAGGCAGGAAAACTTCCAAGAATAATTTTGTCTTTGTTCTGAATGCCAACAGATAAAGGCTTTAAAACAAAATTTAATTGCTTGCCATAATCTATGTCATCAGGAGAGATTTCATCGATTCCTTCAAAATAAACATTTTCCATTGAGGAGTTTTGAAAAAAAGAAAGTGTCGCTAGAATACTTGTTTTTTGTGCAGCATCTTGACCCGAAATATCAAAAGTAGGATCAGGTTCAGCAAATCCTTCCTTTTGAGCCAAAGCCAAAGCAGTATCAAAAGGTAAATTTTCGTCGGCCATTTTAGAAAAAATAAAATTGGATGTGCCGTTTAATATTCCTGCAAAAGAATTTATTTGATTGCTAATCAATCCATCTCTGATGGTTCTAATAATTGGAATACCTCCAGCCACAGAGGCCT
>CABXRO010000034.1 GCA_902514645.1 uncultured SAR86 cluster bacterium | reverse complement strand
TGTTCTTGCAGAAGATACTAGAGTTTCAAAAAAATTATTTTCTACTCATGCGATAACAACTAAATTAGTTTCTTTTAATGATTTCTCCTCAAAGGAAAAAATTTCATCAGTAATAAGAAAATTAAAATCAGAAAAAAGCATTTCTTTAATTTCAGATGCTGGAACACCATTAATTTCAGATCCAGGCTATTCATTAGTTTCCCAAGCTATTAAAGAGAAAATAAATATTAAAAGTATTCCAGGACCTTCTTCTGTAATTTCAGGATTGATAACATCTGGATTTAAAAATAATAAGTTTATTTTTGAGGGCTTTTTACCAAAAAAATCTAGTGAGTTAAAGTCACTCTTTTTAAAATTAGCTTATGAGAATAGATCAATTGTATGTTTTGAGTCTCCTCATAGAATCAAAAAGACCTTGAAATTAATGGCAGAAATTTTTGGCGAAGAGAAGAAAATTAGTATCGCAAGAGAAATGACTAAAATTCATGAAACTATTCTGAGAAGTACTATTAGAGAAATGAATATTATTGCTGAAATAGATTCAAACTTATCTAGAGGAGAGTTGGTAATAGTTTTAGAAGGAAATGAAAATGAAAATGATCGTTTTGACATAAAATTGGATTATCTATTTACAGCCCTTTCAAAAGATATAACTTTGAAAGAGTTTTCAAAGATTTTTTCTAAAATTACCAATAAAAGCTCAAAAGAAATTTACAACAAATACAAAGAATAAGTATAATTCTCTCGAGCTGACCGAGTAATCGCTGCTATGCAGAGGAAAGTCCGGGCTCCAAAGGATAAAGTGCCAGGTAACACCTGGAAGTAGATTTTTTATCTACTATGGAAAGTGCAACAGAAAATAAACCGCCTAAGGGTAAGGTTGAAAAGGTGAGGTAAGAGCTCACCGTATTTTTTGGTAACAAAAAATAGCTAGGTAAACCCCACTTGGAGCAAGGCCAAATAGAGATTTAATAATGTTATCCGCATTAAATCTGGGTAGGCCGCTAGAAGTTTATGGCGACATAAGCTCAAGATGAATGATTACTTTAAACAGAACCCGGCTTATGAGTCAGCTCAATCCGCATAAGTTTTCTTAATTTAATTGCAAAAATATGTTTTTCGGCAGTTTTTATATATTTACAATCTCCTTAAAGTGTGTAAAAGTGTGTAAAAGTATACATTAGTGTAACTTTTTGGGACTACTTTATGGCTGGACTTTATGGGTTTAGCAGTCTTTCCTTAGACACAAAAGGAAGAATTGTTATTCCTGCTAGATACAAAGATTTGTTGAAGGAAATGGCTTCAGGGTCGATTATTATCACTCGAGACCCTCAATATCCATCTCTCTTAATCTATCCAGGAGCATTGTGGAAGAAAATTTCTGATGCCTTTGAAAATCTATCCGGCTTAAATCCAAAAATTAGATCTTTACAGTGGAATTTCCTTGGAAATGCTCATGCTATTGATTTTGAAGTCTCAGAAAGAATGACTCTTCTTATTCCTCAGTCCCTAAGGCATTACAGTCAAGTAAAAGAAAAAACCAAAGTTGTTCTAATTGGCATGGGCCAAAAACTAGAATTATGGAGTGAAAAAAACTGGAAACTTAAGGAAGAAGGGAAAAATGTTATGGGCGAAAGACTTGAAATTGAACTTCCTAGTGAAGTTCAGGAGATTCCATTTTGAATTATTCCCACGAACCAGTTTTACTGAAAGAGACTTTAAGAAATCTCATTTATGATAAAAGCGGCTCATATCTTGACTGTACCTTTGGTTTAGGAGGACATTCAAAAAAAATTCTAGAAAATCTAAATTCGGACGGTCTTCTATTTTCAATCGATAAAGATAAAGAAGTCGTAGATTATGCAAATCTTATCAAGGATGAAAGATTTAAATTCCAAACATCAACTTTTTCAAATATCTCAAATTTATTTTCAAAAAACACTATGAATGGCGTTCTTTTTGATCTGGGCGTCTCATCTCTTCAATTAGATAAACCAGAGAGAGGTTTTAGCTTTATGCGGGAGGGAGAATTAGATATGAGATTTGATAATACCTCAGGAATATCAGCAAAAGAATTTATAAATACTGCATCAGAAAAAGAACTTGCTGACGTTTTTTATTTTTTAGGTGAAGAAAGAAAGTCGAGACAATTTGCAAAAAAAATCGTACTTGCAAGGAAAGATAAAGATATTTCTTCAACAAAA
>CABXRO010000033.1 GCA_902514645.1 uncultured SAR86 cluster bacterium | reverse complement strand
AGCCCACTGTCAAAGCCGATTCCTCAGAATCTTCTCTCACCAGAATAGGAACGGTACTCAGGCCAGCCAGTTTTGATGCCCTTAGTCTTCTTTCTCCTGCGACCAATTCATAGCCCTTGGAGAGCTTTCTAACGATTAAAGGCTGAATTACGCCTTGGGTTCTAATTGAGTCAGATAGTTCTTTAATG
The DNA here is from genome assembly GCA_902514645.1 of uncultured SAR86 cluster bacterium. Classification (GTDB taxonomy): domain Bacteria; phylum Pseudomonadota; class Gammaproteobacteria; order Magnimaribacterales; family AG-339-G14; genus MEDG-81. The sequence continues at coordinate 2,192 of CABXRO010000033.1, read as the reverse complement.
CTTTCCGGAGGGATGTTTTTTCTTGCTTGAAACCTGCTCGGCTTGATGCTGCTTATTTCAGCCTGAGTAATACCGAGATTTGGTCTGCTGCTTGGCTCTACTTTTTTAACAGCCAAAGATTCATCGGAAACAACAAAAGCTCGCGTGCCTCTATTATTTTTCTTTTCTTGTTCGGGTGATAAAAAAGCCGATAGGCCTCTTTTCTTTTTCTCAGGCGACATTTTTATCCTCAAACTTCATTATTATTTCGCCAGCAAGCGCAAAGTAAGCCAAAGTTCCTCTGGCATCTGGATCAATATACATAATTGGCTTTCCCTCCGAAGGCGCCTCTGCGAGAAGGTCACATCTAGGGATTATGGTACTGAATACTTGCTGGGAAAGAGACTGTTCTAATTTTTCAGATATCTCTCTAGCTCTTTCTTTTTCTTGATCAAACATGGTTCTCAGTATTCCGTCTATTTTTAATTTACTGCCCGTGGCCTCGTTTATTTCAATTATAGTTCTTTGCATTGCGGCCAAGCCCTCAATAGAAAAGTGCTCACATTGCAGCGGGATGATTATTTTATCTGCTGCTCTCAAGGCGCTTACAGACAACATGCCTAGTGATGGTGGGCTATCTATTAAGCAGTAATCATATTTGTGCGCCAAAGAACTTAACTTTGCTTTTAAAATTGAAGTTGGGTCTACAACCCTTGCCATTTCTAGTTCTGCGGATATAAGGTCTGGACTGCCTGGGATTACATCGAACTTAAAATCAGGTTTTCTCTGAACCAAACTTTCCAAGGAAGCGTTGTCGAGCAACACATCGGTGATGGTGGTTTCTTCGTATGTCTTTTTTCCGCCGAGACCAGTGGTCAAATTGGCTTGTGAGTCGATGTCCAATAAAAGAATCTTTCTTCCTGCGGCTGCCAAACTTGCAGCCAGATTTAAAGTTGTAGTGGTTTTGCCTACGCCCCCTTTTTGGTTTGCTACAACAAGAATTTTCACAATTCTACTATAGCAGTTTAAGACATCTGAATTTCTATGAAACCTCTTTTTTTTTCTAGAATTTTAGACGCTTCTGATTCTTTATATTTGATATCAAAGCCAGGCACATAGGGAGTTTCTTTCTCGGAAACCATTATAATTATTTTATGCTTCTTTGAAATTTTGTTTGCTAGGCTTTTTAATAGATCAGACGGTTCTTTGAATGCTCTGCAGACAATATTCGTCTCATTTATTTGATTTATTTGCTCTACTCTTAGGTTTTTAACAGAAACCAAATTCAGCCCAAGCTCATTTTTTACATGTATTAAAAAGGATGTTTTTTTTCTATTTGAATCTACCAAGGTTACTTCTCTCTTAGGGTCTATTATGCCCAAACAAATTCCTGGAAAACCTGATCCAGTGCCTAGGTCTATTACCGAGCCCTGCTTTAAGCGTTTATGCAAGACTGCGCAGTCTAAAAAGTGCCCTACTAGATCTTTCTTCTTCAGATTTCTGGATACTAAGTTTCGTGTTTTGTTCCATTTTATAATCTGATTTATAAAACTATCTGCCTGGCTGATTTGTGTTTCAGTTAGGTTAAGGCTTGATTCGGCTACCAGCTCTTTAAGGTCCAATTTTTTTGTAAGCGAGTTTTGTTCTTTTTTGATATGAACCAATAATAAAGAAATTGCAGCAGGAGTTATCCCAGGAATTCTTTGAGCATGCGCTATTGTTTTGGGTAAAACCTTTTCCAGCTTTTGCTTTGCCTCATTAGACAGTCCGGTTATGTCTGAAAAAACGATTTCCTTTGGAATTTTTGCGTTTTCATATTTCTTTATTTTTTTTATTTCTTTTTTTTGTCTTTCTATATAGCCTGCGTATTTCCTTGTTGTCTCAATGTCTAAAAGCACTCCTTTTTCTGGAAGCGGCTTTTCTAATAGTTTGTAAATATCTTCTAGCTTTGCCTCTGGCCTTTTCAAAATAGAAAGTACAGGTTGTTTTGATTTGTTTTTTCCGCCAAACGAAGAAGGATCGATTTTTATTTTTTCTAGCGCTTGGGTTTCTGCCTCTATCATGTCCATTTTTTTTTGGAAAACTTCCCATCTTTCTTTGCTTATAATTCCCATGGAGTAGGCATAAGGCGTCATTCTTTGATCGGCATTATCTTCTCTGAGAAGTAGCCTGTGTTCTGCTCTGCTTGTGAACATCCTGTAAGGTTCTTTTGT
>CABXRO010000032.1 GCA_902514645.1 uncultured SAR86 cluster bacterium | reverse complement strand
GGAAATCAATAAAAATCCTAAGCCAATCATTTGGAAAGAAGTTTTCAACTTTCCAGAAAAATCTGAACTTATTTCAGATATTTCTTTTGATTTAGTAATTAAAAAAAGTCTTACATAACTCACTGATATTTCTCTGGAAATTATTAAAATTGTACAAATCAGCAAGAAATAACTATCAAACTTAAATGAAAGCCAAACTAGCAAAATTGAAACAAATAACTTGTCAGCGAGTAAATCTAATTGACTTCCTAGATCTGATTCCAAATTATATTTTCTAGCTAAATATCCATCCAAAAAATCTGTTAGAGAAGCAAAAATGAAGATTAAACAAGATATTAAAAAATAATTTTTTTCAAACAAAAAAATAATCGGAACTATTAGGATTACTCTTGATACAGATAAAAGATTTGGCAGGTTCATTGGTTCTTAATATACCTAAAAATTTGATTAGCTTTATTAACACCAATTCCTGGAACAGATTTTAAATCTTCTTTCGAAGCTTCCATTACTTTATCAACTCCACCAAAATATCTAATTAAGCTCAATTTTAATTTAGGTCCTAACCCACTTATTTCATCAAGATTTGATCTTAAGAGGTTTTTCGATCTTCTTCTTCGATGATGGTTTATAGCAAATCTATGAGATTCATTTCTTAGTAACTGAAGAAGCTTTGTTGTCTTGTTAAAACTTTTTAATTCAAAATTTTTTTCATCCGTGTGCAAAATATCGTATTTCTCTTTCCTGTTAGGTCCTTTTGAGATCGATATAAAAATTATGTTTTTGATGGTATCGATATCAAGATTTTTCTTTACAGTATTTAATTGTCCTTTGCCTCCATCAATTAAAATCACTTCGGGTAAAGCCAAATTATTTTTCTGTAAATTTTTGCATCTTCTTTTTATAGCTTCAGATAATGCTAAATAATCGTCATTAGAATCCTGTCTAATATTCATAATTCTATAATTTTTTTTATCTGGACCAGACTTATTCATAACAACGCAGGATGCAGACACTTCTTTTCCGGAAGTATGACTTATATCAAATGCCTCAATTTTGTTGATCTCTTTCAAGTTCAAGAATCTTTTTAAATCTTCCATAGCATCGGGCACCCAAGAGTAATTATTATTTCTTTTTAGAGCATCTTTAGCTTGAGAGTTACATATTTCAATGAGATTTTCATTTTTAGAGGTAGGTTTTAAGATATTTATTTTAGGAAGTTTTAAGTTATTAAGAAAACCTTTTGTATCTTGGGAAATAGTCCCTTTAAATAATAAGTTTATCTCTTTTCTTTTTTTGTCTTTCACTGCATAACTTTCTAAAAATACAGATAAAAGTTCTTCTTCAGAAGTATCATCATTTGTAACCGGATGAAAGTTTTGGGAACTATTTATCCATCCAGCTTCGACTTTTAAAACACTTAAACAGGCGCTAAATTTATTTTTTCTTACAGCGAGAACGTCTATCTCATTGAAATCCGTTAAGACATTTTGTTTTTTTTGAGTATCCCTTATTGATTGAATTTTATCTCTATAAATAATTGCTCTTTCGTAATCTTTTTTCTCTGAGTAGAGATCCATTTTTTTACTTAGATTTTTAACAACTCTTTTTGAATCGCCTGAGAGAAAATTAATTGCATTTTTAACATCTAGGGTGTATTCATTTTTTGAAATGTACCCCACGCAAGGAGCAGAGCACCTTTTCATTTGATACTCTATGCAAGGTCTTGATCTATTTCTGAAATTTATATCCTTGCAATTTCTTAATTTAAAGAGAGACCTTGTTAGGTTTACATTGAGACGCATTGCCCCAACATTTGCAAAAGGGCCAAAAGAAGTATTTCTTTTATTTTTCTGTCGAGAAACATAAATGGCAGGAAAATCTTGTTGAGTTGTTAAATGTATTGCTGGATAAGACTTATCATCTCTAAACTGAATATTGAATGGAGGTCTAATTTTTGAAATTAAGCCTTGTTCCAAAATTAACGCATCAGACTCGGTTTTAGTTATTATTGTTTCTATATATTTAATATTTGATTTGAGTTTTGTGATTCTCTTTCCCTCTCCTTTTCTGATCTTTAAATAACTTTTAACTCTTTTCTTTAAATTTTTTGCTTTCCCAATATACAAAATTTCGTTTTGCGAATTAAAAAACTTATAAACACCAGAAGATTCAGAAATTTCAGAGTCTTGATTAAATATCAGTTTATTATTTTTGAAATGTGCTTGCTTTGCCATCTGGTCTTCTTCTATCAGAAAATGCTTCGATATTATCTCCTCTAACAAGGATGGAGTGTATTTCTCCTAAATTTCTGCCAATCATTCTCTTGTAATCTTTTAGAGAAACTAAAACATCTTCCTTTAGTTTTTCATGAAAAATGATATTAGGTAAATGTTGGAAGTGTATTCTACTTTTACTTGAAGATTCTT
>CABXRO010000031.1 GCA_902514645.1 uncultured SAR86 cluster bacterium | reverse complement strand
CTGAATATTATTTTAATAGCGATAAATTTATTCTTCCGCCTGATATCGCAGGCAAGATGCAACGTGAAAGAAGAAGTTTTGATTTTTATGGAAAAACCGAAGATCCCAAAATTCATAAAATGATCTTAAGAGGACAAAAGAAGGTCTTGAAGCACTTTACTAACTCTCGAGTTCTAAAAAGACTTACTGATTCTTCATTGTATGGAAACGAATATCTACCCAATGAACTTCTCAAAGACCTAACTTTGTCCATTTTTAAAGAAAGTAGATCTAGAAAATTAAATGGAATAGATCAAAATCTTCAGAATTATTTCCTTAAAAGGCTAATAATTATCTTTAGGAGTGGAAATTTTGATTCTCCTTCAATAGCTGCAAGTTTGGCTTCCTTAGAAAAAATAAAGGCTTATACGTTTTCTCCTTCTAATGACGAAGCCACAGAAAATCATAAGAAGCTAATAAGATTAAAGATAGAAAATCTATTAAAAAACTAGTTAAAAATTACTGTTTTTGACTTATTTATAAATATCCTTCTTTCTATGTGATACTTCACAGCTCTAGCTAGAGTGATGGATTCAAGGTCTCTGCCTATCAATTCCAGATCTTTTGGAGTTTTAGCATGATCTACCCTTTCGACACTTTGATCAATTATTGGACCTTCATCTAAATCTGATGAAACATAATGTGCTGTTGCGCCAAGTATTTTTACTCCTTTTTCGTAAGCCTGATGATAAGGTTTTGCACCTTTAAAACTAGGTAAAAAAGAATGATGAATGTTAATTATTCTCCCATAAAAATCTTTACACATCTGATGTGATAATATTTGCATATAACGAGCAAGGATCATTAAGTCTATATCTAGATCTTTTATAATTTTTCTCGTTTCCAGTTCTGACTTATTTTTATTATTTTTATTAATTGGAATATAAAAAAAAGGAATGTCATGCCAATTTGCTATTTTTTCATGATCCTTATGGTTGGAAATAATACAAGAAACATTCATGGGTAAAATTCCTGAGTCGACTCTGTACATCAAGTCTTGAAGACAATGTCCATATTTAGAAACAAATATTGCAGTGTTTGGCCTATAGTCAGCCTCTTTAATGGACCAATCCATTTTTAAAGATTTACATTCTTTTTCAAAATATTTTGAAAAACCTAAAAGATCTAATTTCTTTTTTGAATAAATAAGTTTCGCTCTCATAAAAAAAACTTTATTTTCTGGATCTCCGTAATGAGCAGAATCTAAAATAAATAGATTTGCATTATTTAAGGATGATGAAATTTTAGCTACTATCCCATATTTATCTGGGCACTGAACTCTTAGAATAAATTCGTTCGACATGCGGCTATTCAGCACAAAGATAATTGAATTTAAAAGTTAGCCCTTCATTAGATCTCGCGTAAAGTCCAATGGTGCTTTTATTTGAAGAAAATGATACTCCCATATCTGCATTCCAACAGAGATTGATGATCTTAGTTAATCCGAATCTTAAACTTATTGAATTATCACTTCTCAATCCTAAAAAAGAGTCTTTTTGTTTATAGTCTTTATTTGTGTAATTAACATTTGTAGTTGCAAATGTCGAATTGTTTAAAGCCTTACGAGTACTGATATCAAATGTCCTTTTTATATAAGTTTCAATAGGAGAATGAGCATAAAAATGCTCAAAATTTGTTTTATAGCTTAAAAATAGACCGTTTTTTGGAAAAACCATACTCCTGCTTAAGCCAACTCCGATAAAACCTCCTGTTTTATTTTGAGCATTCATAAAATCTCTTTCGTCTAGATAAAAATTTAGACCAAATCCTCCTTGATCTCGAAGAGTTGTATTCCAGTCAATATCTACTCTATGAGATCTAAGTAATTCATCTCCCTGAAGGTAGACTCTAAAAGCAGTTAAAGAAGGTACAAAGGATGTGTTAAAAGTACCTAATTTCTCATTATCTAAAAAGTTAAATTTTCTATTAACTGATAAAACTCCTGTATAAGAATCAAAATTTGAAAAATCTCTATAAACTTGTCGAGATAAAGAAACAACATAATTGATCGTATCTCCTCTAGGGTGTTTTAAATCCTGAGTAGTTTGTGATGAAAAAGCAAAACTTGTATAAGTATCAGATTGTGGTTTATTTGAAATATTTAAATCGATAGCTCCTAAATCACCTACTACTGTTACAACATCAGTATCGAGACCAGCATTCGCATTACTAGACAAACCAATACCAATAGAAACAACATTTTGAGTTTTAAATAATTTTGTCTCATTCTCGATTTGATCAAGAAATACAGAAACTTTTTCTGTTACTTCTTTAGGAGGATCATAATTTTCTACATCATCCAAGTATCTTTTTGCAGATGCATATGCTCCGAGCCTAAAGTACAAAACACCAAGTTCAAGTTTTATTCTTGGTAAATCTGGCTGATAAATTAGCATTTGTTCAAAAATACCTATTGCGGCTTC
>CABXRO010000030.1 GCA_902514645.1 uncultured SAR86 cluster bacterium | reverse complement strand
CTTTCAATTTTTCTTCTTCACTTAAATTTGAAGCGATAATGTACTTCCCATATTTTTTATGATTTATTTTTTTAGCTGATGCATATTCATAAAGTAATTTATTTCCCTTCACACAAAGAGAAGTTTTTAAAAAGTTCTCTGGATAATATATTCCTGCATGAATAACGCCAGAGTTTCTAGATGATGTGTCATCGCCAGCTCTCTCATTTTTTTCTAAAACAATTGTTTCTAAACCTGATTGACTTGCTTCTCGTGCAATAGCTAGTCCTATAACACCACCGCCGATAATAACTACATCAGTCATGATCTAAATCTTTATAGGAAGAAACTAAGGATTTCATTTTCTTCCTCAATAAAAATATTGAGATTAAGTTTGGCAAGGTACTTGCAGCAACGGTAATTAAAGCAAAATTCCATATTATTTCAGTATCAAAAAACCCACTACCCGCTATGAAAAAGGCAAAAATATAGATCAGTCTGTAGTAAATTATTGCAGATTCACCAAATAGGTAAGCTGTACAACGATCGCCATAATATGCCCAAGTAATAACTGTAGAAAAAGCAAATAACAACAGTCCTATAGAGACAATATATTCTCCATAATTTCCAAAAAATCCTTTATTAAAAGCCTTGCTCGTCAAGACTGCAGATTTCACTAAAGATCTACCAGAAAATACATAACTCGAATCAAATTCGTTATTTCTTACCTTCAAAGAACCTGAATAAGGAGTATTGTCTTTTAAAATTAAAACTTCTTCAGCAACGGATCTATTGTTTAATACCGTAACTTCTTGGAGAATTTTTCCATCTTGTACTCTCAATACTCCTGAAAAATTTTTAATTGTTGATGATTCGCCAGATAAAAATTTTAATAAATCAACAGCATCTTGTTTTTCATCATAGATTCCTTCCACAATAAACATTGAAGACCTTTCAAAGTTATTACTAAATTTTTCTGTCCATACTCCTGAAGACAAAATAACCAGGCCGGTTAGGGTACAAATTATCAGAGTATCTATAAAAGGCTCCAGAATAGAAACAAACCCTTCCTCTACAGAATGTTTAGTTTTAGAGGTTGCATGCGCAATGGGAGCAGATCCTTGTCCAGCTTCATTAGAATACAAGCCTCTCGCAACTCCATAAGTGAATGCTAATGAAAAAGAGGCTCCCAAAAATCCTCCAACAACTGAAGAACCCTTAAAGACATCAAAAATAATTACCGTGAAGGATGGGATTATATTTTCATAATTGAAAAAAAGGACGCTAAGCCCTCCTACTAGATAGATAAAGGCCATCAAAGGAACTATTGAAGCTGCAATTAAAGCGATCCTAGATATTCCTCCAATAATTACTAAGCCGACTAAAGCACTCATAACAATAGAGGTATACAAAGGATTCAATCCAAAACTTGATTCGATGGTACTCGTTATATTATCTATTTGAGGCATATTGCCAGAGCCAAAAGTACTTATTAAAAGACAAAAAGCAAATACGCCTCCTAGCCATTTCATATTTAAGCCTTTTTCCATATATATCATTGGTCCCCCAAATACTTCTCCCGATTTATTTTTTAGACGATAGTGATGAGACAGGGTAACTTCAACAAATTTGGTGGTCATACCTAGGAAAGCGGTAATCCACATCCAAAATAAAGCTGCGGGCCCTCCAATAAAAATTGCCATAGCCACGCCACCAATATTTCCAGTTCCTACAGTTCCAGATAAAGCGGTACTTAAGGCTTGAAATGGAGATGTTTGTCCTTGATTTCCTGATCCTGAAGAAAATAGTATTCTCCAACCGTTAGAAAAATATTTAAGTTGAGGGAAACCTAGATAAAAAGTAAAAAATATACCAATAGATAGCAGTAGTAATGGAAACCAAGGTGCGCTTCCAAAATAACTATCAATTAGGAGAATAAAGCTATTTAAGTAATCCAACTATTCTTCAAGCCTTACTTTTGCTTCAAATTCTGTATAACCACCAATTAATTCACCATTAATTGTTATTTGAGGAAAGGTTCTTGCGGTAGGAAATTTTTCAAACATTTCCTCGCGAGAAAAATCAACATCTAGCATATATTTTTTGTACTCAAAGTTTTTTAGTTTACAGAGATTTTCTGCTTTATCACAAAAAGGACATTGCGGTTTAGACCAAATTTCTATCATAATTAACTCCTAAATTATTCTATGACACTTCAAGCAATATCAAAAGGTTTTGAACATTTTAAAAAGGTTGGTCTAAAATTTTCTTTGAATATTTTTCCGGTTGTTCTTTTATTTGGATTTTTAGCTAGTTTAGGATCTTCTTCTGAATTAAGCCAAGAACTTTCCAATTTTGATATCTTAATTTTGTTACTTAATAATTTTCTAATCGCACCTTTGCTAACAATAATCTCTATCCTTAATGCCAATGATCTATTAGAGAGTAAAAATAGAGATGTACTTGTTTATTATGCAATTGCTTGGAA
>CABXRO010000029.1 GCA_902514645.1 uncultured SAR86 cluster bacterium | reverse complement strand
TAGACATCGTAAATATTGCTTTAGATAAATTTGGACCGCCTGTCTATGTAAGACACGAGGTTGTTCATAATCGAAAAGTAGTTCAGGATCTAAAAATTCGAGGAGCTAGATTCGTTGATAATCTTGAAGAAGTTCCCGAAGGATCTGTAACAATTTTTTCAGCACATGGTGTATCAGAAAATGTTGAATCCCAAGCAAAAAAATATAATTTAAATTATTTTGACGCTACTTGTCCTCTTGTCACTAAAGTTCATATGGAAGTAATTAAATACGCTCAACAAGGAAGAGATGTGATAATGATAGGTCATAAAAATCACCCTGAAGTTGAGGGAACTCTAGGCAGATTTCCAAAAGAAAGCACAGGAAAAATTTACCTAGTTGAAGACGAAAATGATGCTCAAAGTATTAATATTTCTCAGCCTTTTAATTTAGCCTTAGTTACTCAAACAACTCTTTCAGTCGATGATACAGAGCAAATAATTGATATTCTAAAGACTAGATTTCCTGAAATTAAATCACCTAGCGCAGATGATATTTGTTACGCAACACAAAATAGACAAGATGCAGTTAAACAACTTGCGCTTGAAACAGACTTTATAATTGTAGTTGGTTCTCAAAATAGCTCTAATTCAAATCGATTAAAAGAACTAGCCGAACTCATGGGAACTAAATCCTGCTTAGTAGATCATGTTTCGCAATTATCTGAAAAATCATTAAAAAATATAAGTAAATTAGGAATTACTTCAGGAGAATCCGCCCCAGAAGAGCTTGTTAAAGAAATAATTTCTTATTGTAATGGTTTTGGATTTTCTTCAGTTGAAGAAATTGAAGGTCTTAAAGAAAATGTATCTTTCAAATTACCAAAAGAGCTGAGATGAAAAGTGACATTGCAATTATTGGCGCTGGCATTGCTGGAATTACGACAGCATACGCTCTTGCTAAAAAAGGTCACAGAATTACTTTAATTGATTCAAGAAGATATCCTGCAATGGCGACAAGTTATGCCAATGGAGGTCAACTAAGCGCAAGTAATTCTGAAACCTGGAATACTACAAAAAACATACTTAACGGGATAAAGTGGATGTTTAAAAAAGATGCTCCGCTTCTTTTTAATCCTTCGCCTAGTATGCAAAAGTATAAATGGATGATTGGTTTTCTTCTCGCTACATTCAATGGCAAACATAAATCTAATACTCAACAAACTATTGAGTTAGCAAAGAGAGCCAGAGAAATATACTTCGATATTGCGGATACTGAGGGTATAAAGTTTGATCTTTTGAAGAAGGGTATCCTGCATTTTTATAATGATGAAAAAGAATTCAGTTCTGCAGCAGCTAAGGCTTCTTGGTTGGACCAGGAAGGCATGGAATGGGAGGCCTTATCTTTAGATGAAATTGAAGATTTGGAACCTGCATTTAAATCTGCAAGTAACCAAAAGAAAATAGTTGGAGGAATCTATACAAAGTCAGATGCAAGCGGGGATATTCATAAATTTTGTACCAACATGATCAAAATTCTAGAAGAAAAGTATGGTGTAGAAACTTTTTTTAATACCGAAATAGAAACAATTTACAAAGATAAAAATAAAGTAATTCTGTCTGCTACAGATCAAGCGAACTCAAAAGGATATGTTTTTGATCAAGTTGCAGTTTGTGCCGGCGTTGAAACTCAAAAATTTGCAGACATTTTAGGCGATAGCATGAGAGTTTATCCTGTCAAAGGTTACAGTGTGACGATCTATCTTGATGATATGATTTCTCAACAAGCTGCTCCTCAAGTGTCTTTATTGGATGATCCAGTAAAAATTGTTTCCAGCAGGTTAGGGAATAGACTTAGGGTTGCAGGAACTGCTGAATTAGCTGGAAAGAACAAAGATATTCGGCAAGACAGAATCCGTCCTTTGCTTAATTGGGTAAGAGAATATTTTCCTTCGGTTAGTACTGAAAATTATACACCCTGGGCTGGCTTGAGGCCTATGACACCTGACATGATGCCTTTAATTTTTGAAAGCAAAGTCAAAGGGATATTTTATAATACAGGACATGGTCATTTAGGATGGACCTTGGGAGCGGCCACTGGCGAAATATTGGCTGAAAAAATGGGAAATGATCAATAAAGAAGGCTGGTTATCAAAAGCGGAAAAACATCTTTCCCCAAATTTTGATCAACGACCGAAAAATACAGAGATAAAACTAATAGTAATTCACAATATAAGTTTGCCGCCGGAAAATTTTGAACCTGAAAATGTAAAAAAATTTTTCAAGAACGAACTTGATTTCAAGTCTCATAAGTACTTTAGTGAGATAGAGGAATTAAAAGTATCCAGTCATTTTTTAATAGATAGATTAGGAAAAATTTATCAATTTGTTTCAGTCTATGACAGAGCATGGCATGCTGGGGTTTCTTCCTTTAATAATCAAGAAAATTGCAATGACTTTTCACTAGGAATTGAACTTATTGGAAGTGACAACACTCCTTTTGAAGGAAATCAATATGATTCTTTGGAAGATCTTATTGAAATTTTATGTAATTCTTTTCCAAAAATAAAAACAGAAAATATCGTAGGTCATTCTGAAATTGCATCAGGTCGAAAGACTGACCCGGGACCCTTTTTTGATTGGTCAAAGATAAGATAATATAGCCTAATGCCTTCTTTCGATATTGAATCCAAAATAGACAATCACGAATTATCTAATGCAATAGATCAAACTAATAGA
>CABXRO010000028.1 GCA_902514645.1 uncultured SAR86 cluster bacterium | reverse complement strand
TTGCCGTGGGAGACGAAGTAATTGCTTCTGGCGGTATGGTCTGCGTTGTTACAAAGATGAATGATGATTTTTTAACTGTGCGAGCAAACGATACAGTTCTAACAATCCAACGAGAATCTGTAAGTAACGTTTTGCCTAAAGGAACAATTAAATCTCTCTAAAAAGTGCTCAGATTTCAACTCTGGAAAATAGTAATCATATTGTTTGTCATTACCATTGGCATTACATATGCCTTACCCAATTTTTATCCACCAAGTCCAGCAGTTCAAATCACTTTAGATAGTTCATTGGGCAAAATATCTCCAAATATAGCAAAGCGAATCAAACAACTAGCAACAGAAACAGAAATAAGTTTTTCATCCAATTTTTCTACTGAGCTTGACGAGTACGACTCCATTTTATTCAAGGTAGAGAATTATCAAGATCAAGTTAAGCTGAAAGAATACCTAGAACAAAACTTAGAGAGAGAATTTGTAATAGCTTTGAACTTAGCTCCAAATACTCCTGATTGGCTATCGGATATTCAAGCTTCACCAATGAAATTGGGACTAGACCTCAGAGGAGGAGTTCATTTTTTAATGGAAGTAGATTCAGAGTTACTCATTTCAACTCGCTTGGAATCCTATTTGGCTGATATAAAAAGAAAACTTCGAGAAGAGCGAATTGGAATTAGTCGATCTGAAATTGCTGAAAATAGAATAATTTTCTCTACCAGAACGGATGCTACAGATCAGTTAGATGATTATCTAAAAAGTAATATCGATCTTGAGTATAGAAGGCAGGGTAATAACCAATTTATCGTAGAATACAATGAGCAAGGCCTTGATGATTTAATTGATTACGCAGTTTCCCAAAATTTGGTAACTCTAAGAAATAGAGTCAATGAGCTTGGTATTTCTGAACCTGTAGTAGTTCGCCAAGGAAAAAATAGAATTTCTGTGCAACTACCAGGTGTTCAAGATACTGCAGAAGCAAAAAAGATCATTGGGAAAACTGCAAATTTAGAGTTTCGTCTTGAAGCTGAGTCGAATAGCTTGCTATCACGTTCAGACCAATTTGATTTTTCTGGACAACGCGTAAGGTTGTTAAAGCAGGTGATAATTACGGGTGATAAAGTAGCTGATGCCAGCGTTGGCTATGATGAAAATGGATTTCCACAAGTAAATATTTCTCTTGACGGTGAGGGTGGGACAAAAATGCATCGTTCAACGAGAAATAATGTGGGCAGAAAAATGGCAGTCATTTTTGTCGAGCGTAAGATCAAAACATCCAATAACAGTGACGAACTAGAGAGTTACTTTGATAAAAGAATCATCAGCTTAGCCACTATTCAATCTGCTCTTGCAAACCAGTTTAGAATCACCGGCTTAGATAGTCCAAATGCAGCTTCTGAGTTGGCCTTGCTTTTAAGGGCAGGGGCGTTAGCTGCACCAATGAATTTTGTTGAAGAAGGTACAGTTGGACCTTCTTTAGGAGCTGATAATATTCGTGTCGGAGTGCAATCTTTAGCACTAGGACTGTCTTTGGTTCTAATATTTATGATTTTTTACTACAAAGTTTTTGGTGTGATTGCCAATATTGCAGTCGCATTAAATATAGTTTTGATTAGCGCCATTATGTCAATTTTATCAGCAACTTTAACGTTACCCGGCATAGCAGGTATTGTTTTAACAATTGGTATGGCAGTAGATGCAAATGTCTTAATTTTTTCTAGAATCAAAGAAGAATTGAAAAATAGACTTAAACCTTTAGATGCAATAAATGCTGGATATGACAGAGCATATATCACTATCGTAGATGCAAACTTAACTACTTTAATCGTAGCTTTGATTCTTTACACGATTGGTACAGGACCAGTTCAAGGCTTTGCGATAACTCTATCGGTTGGAATTTTAACCTCTATGTTTACTGCTATCTTAGTTACAAGATTTTTAGTTTGGCTACTTTATCGAAATCGAAAACATCTCGAAACGTTGTGGATATAAAATGCAAATAAACTTCATGCGACCAAGGAAAATAGCTTCAGTGTTATCTATTTTATTGATCATTCTTTCAATTTTTTCGCTTTCCTTTAAAGGATTAAATGCCGGATTGGATTTTACTGGCGGTACTTTGATTGAGATTAAGCTATCACAATCAACTAACTTAGAAGAAATCAGAGAAGTGCTTGGATCTAAATTAGAAGATGACTTTCAGGTTTCTTATTTTGGTTCAGAGCAAGATGTTCTGATAAAGATTCCAGGGGATTCAAAGAATAATTTATCGGATGATATTGTTTCTACTTTAAAAAATTCATTTCAGTTTGATTTAAGACGTAAAGATTTTATTGGTCCGCAAATAGGAGAAGAGTTAAGAGATCAAGGAGGTCTGGGGATACTAGCAGCTATGTTGGTAATGATGGTCTACATCATGTTTAGGTTTCAATTCAAGTTTGCCATTGGTGCTCTATTAGCTCTGATTCACGATGTTCTAATTGTTTTGGGGTTTTTCTCTATTTTTTATATAGGCTTTAACTTAACGGTATTGGCAGCCATATTGGCAGTTATTGGTTACTCATTAAATGACACAATAGTAGTTTCAGACCGAATTAGAGAGAATTATCGAAGGAAGAGAAAATCAGAAAATGTAGATGTCATCAATAGATCTCTTAATCAAATGTTAGGAAGAACCTTGATTACTTCCTTAACAACTTTATTGGTTTTATTTGCGCTTTTAATTTTAGGCGGTGATTTCATTAAGAATTTTGCCATCGCTTTAATTTGCGGAGTTATTATTGGAACATATTCATCAATCTATGTTCTTTGTAACACTTTGATAAGGTTAGATCTAAATTTTGAAGATCTCGCTATTAAAAAAAGCGAATCTTTTGATGACGGAATGCCATAAAAAAGGGAGATCCGAAAATCTCCCTTTATGCTTTAAGACAAAAATAAAATCAATACAGTTGAGATTAAAAATAATCCAATGATTGCATCAACCTTACCTAGCTTTTGATGCTTTACCTTATACATTTCTAACACCACGATACCATTTAGGATAAACAGTAGAAGATGTCCTTTTGTTTTCAGACTCTAATGCATCATGTCTTATTCCACGACAAATGCCTGAAGAAATAATCTTTTGTTCCTTCGCAACATTTTGTGGAGTTGGTTTGATACCTCTGTAGTACATCGGCTTGACCTCCAGTTTTCGTTTCGATTTCGTACATACGCTTCACAGCGTACACCCTTCTCAACGCGTTCCTTCGGTAAAACTTTCGGTCTCGTTCCCCTTTCGGGTACTTGCTAACCTATCTTTTCAGATAGAGGTTTTCAGGTTTTCCTACTTCCGTTCAATGCACTAAAAAAGAGCAATGAATGAACGTTTATAGTGCATTTTATCAAATTTTAAGTTATTTTGTAAATATTTAGGTTAAAGAATTTTTTATTTCTTGATTAATTGCTTTAAC
>CABXRO010000027.1 GCA_902514645.1 uncultured SAR86 cluster bacterium | reverse complement strand
ACTCCGTACAAGAAGCAAAGCAAGCTACCAAGGCAAATGCCAGTATAATTTTTGTTCCCGCCAAATTTTGTAAACCTTCAATAATTGAGGCAATAGAAAACGGTATTGAATTGATAATCTGTATAACCGAAGGTATTCCGACTCTTGATATGTTGGAAGTTAAAGAATTAGCAGATAAGGAAAGCATAAGAATTATTGGTCCAAATTGTCCAGGAATAATTACTCCAGGCGAATGCAAATTAGGAATTATGCCGGGTTTCATTCATAGCCCTGGCAAAGTAGGAATTGTCTCAAGGTCAGGAACTCTCACTTACGAAGCAGTTGATCAGACTACCAAGGTAGGTCTCGGACAGTCAACTTGTGTAGGTATTGGTGGAGATCCATTACCTGGTACAAGCTTTATTGATGTTTTAAAGCTTTTTGAAGAAGATCCCCAAACAGAGGGAATTGTTATGGTAGGAGAAATCGGAGGTTCAGCTGAAGAGGAAGCCGCAGAATACATTAAAGAAAATGTCTCTAAGCCTGTTGTAGGTTATATTGCAGGAGTAAGCGCACCTCCTGGAAAAAGAATGGGCCATGCAGGTGCAATAATTTCTGGCGGCAAAGGAACTGCAGCGGATAAATTTAATGCTCTAGAAAATGCTGGGGTAAGGACTGTAAAAAGTCCATCTGAAATAGGACAGTCTATTTTAGAAGAAATGTGTCTTTAAGATTTATTATTCGAAATCTTAATATCTGTTTTCGACAAGAAACAAAATCCATAAGAAGAAAAATACAATTTTTTAGAGTCTTGCCTGACATGCTGAGATGGAAGAATGGGTATGATTTTTCCATAAGTATTATCTATCGCAATTCCTCTTTGAGATAAATTAAACATACAACAAATTTCTTTCTTATTTCCTCTATAAAAAATCAAAACTTCATTATTTTTTTCAAAATAAATCTCTTCAGTAAAAAAGGATATTTTTTTTCTTAAAGAAATAAATGTCTTATAAAAATAATAGGTTGAGTTTTTATTTTTTAATTGCTTTTTAACAGAGTTGATAATTTGTTCTTTTTTAATTGGAAGCCATGGCTTTGCGTTTGAAAAGCCAGCAAATTTTTTGCTTTCATCCCAAATCATGGGAGTTCTACATCCATCTCTACCAAAATCCATAGGCCAGAATTTTTTTCCAGGAGGATCTTTAATCTCATCAAATTCAATTTTGGTTTGAGTTTGACCAAGCTCTTCACCCTGGTAAATGCATGGTGTTCCTTTCAACGACATTAGTAACGCACAGGTTAATTTTGCAAATTTTCGTCTATCTTTTTTTGTTTTATTCCACCTAGACAAATGCCTCACTACATCATGATTAGAAAAACTCCATGTCGGCCATCCATCTTTCGTTTCCTTAAAAAACTTAGTAACTGTTTCTCTAATGTGCTTTGGCGAAAATTCGTTTCTAAGAAGATCAAAACTATAAGCCATATGAAGCTTGTCATTATTAGCAGTATATTTAGCTTGTAATTCAACATTTGAAATTTCTCCAATCATCGTCGTTTCTTTGTATTCATCTGTTAGCCTCCTTAGCTTTTTTAGGAATGAAAAATTATCCTTTTGATTAATTGAATATTTCAAATTTTGGAAATAATAAGGATTTTTTCCAGAAGCTCTTGATTTGATAGCAGGATTATTTCTTAATTTTTTATCATGAAAATAATAATTTGCTGTATCAAGCCTAAAGCCGTCAACGCCTTTTTCAAGCCAAAACTTTACAGTTGAAAGTAACCATTTCTGTACATCCTTACTATGAAAATTAAAGTCGGGTTGTGACCTTAAAAAATTATGTAAGTAATATTGTTCTCTGCTCGTATCCCATTCCCATGCAGAACCTCCAAAAACTGAAAGCCAATTATTTGGAGGAGAGCCATCGGGTTTAGGGTCAGCCCAAACGTACCAATCTGATTTCGAATTATTTTTATTTGATTTACTCAACTTAAAAAATGGATGGGTATCTGAGCTATGCGATAAAACCTGATCGATTATTATTTTAATTTTTTTTTCTTTGGTTTTTTTAATAAGTTCTTCAAAATCAAGAATATTTCCAAATAAGGGATCGATATCAGTGTAATTTGATACATCATATCCCATGTCTTTCATGGGAGAGGTAAATATGGGAGAAAGCCATATCGCATCAACACCTAATGAAGATAAATAAGAAATTTTTTCGGAAATTCCTTTTAGGTCGCCAATACCATTTCCAGAAGTATCATTAAATGAACGCGGATAAATCTGGTAAATAATCCCTTTTTTCCACCATGGCAGATTAGTTTCTGAAAATAGGTTTTTAGTCACTTACTTTTATAAGTTGTTTACCAAAATTTTTACCGCTCAATACGTCTCTTAATCCTTGCGGTGCTTTCTCTATACCATCTAAGATGGTTTCTTTATATTTTATTTTACCCTGTCGCATCCATTCAGCTAACTCACGTGTTGCCTCTTCCCATTTTTCTTTAAATTCTGTAACCACAAAAAATCTATGCTCAGGCATTGGATTTAAATTTCCAAAGATATCAAAAGGAGTTTCTGGTAACTCACCACTTTCTGAGATACTAGAATTGTAAGCTGAGATAAAGCCACAAATTGGAACTCTCGCCCCAGGATTGAGAAGTTCAGCGACTGCTTTTGAAACATCTCCTCCGACGTTTTCAAAATAGATATCTATCCCATCTGAGCAAGCCTTAGACAAGTCATCCCTAAATGTTTTTGATTTGTAATCAATAGCAAAATCTAGCCCCATTACATCTTTAACAAAATCACATTTTTTCTTTCCGCCAGCAATACCTATAGTTTTACAGCCAATGAGTTTTGCCATTTGACCAACAACAGAGCCCACAGCTCCAGAGGCTGCGGATACTACCACAGTATCACTTTCCTTTACTTTTCCTACCTCCTTAAGCCCAAAATAAGCAGTTCTACCCGGCATGCCTGCAGGCCCTAAAAAAGATTGTATTGGGGCTAAATCAGGATAAATTCTCATTAATGCAGGATTATCATCATTACATCTAATGAAAGACTGCCAACCCAAGTGGGCTGCAACGTAATCTCCAATTTGGAATTTCTCTGATCTGGATTGAATTACTTGCCCAACACTCTCACCTGTCATTACTTCTCCTATTGCAACAGGCTCGGTATAAGATTTCATATCGTTCATTCTGCCTCGCATGTAAGGATCAATAGAGAGATACATTACTTTTATTAAGATTTGATTCTCATCAAGATCATTTATAGAAGGCTCTTCTAATTTCCAACATTCATCTTCCGGCATACCTTTAGGTCTTCTTGCTAAGACCCATCTCTTATTAATTTTTTCCATATTCCTTATTTTCCCTTTTTTACTTTAAATTTAATGATTCCATCTTCTTCAGAAAAAGAAATCAACGAATGATTAAGATATTCGCAGAACTTTTTAACATCTTTAATTGCAGTAGGATCTGTAGCTATGAGGGTCACTTCATCACCTTTTTTAGCTTCATGAATAGATTGATGAAGAAGCATTATTGGCTCAGGACATTTAAGACCTTTGGCATCAATTTCAATCATTCAAGAACTTAAGACAAATCTGTTTCTACCTCTTCCAGTAGTATAATTAACTCTTGCAATAACAAAA
>CABXRO010000026.1 GCA_902514645.1 uncultured SAR86 cluster bacterium | reverse complement strand
TTGAAACCTCTTCGGTTTACTGTTCAATTGGCTTAGCAAAAAATAAAGAAATTTATATTGAGCATTCACAGGAAGAAAATACTCATGGAAAAAATATTTTTGGTTTTATAGATAACCTTCTTAATAAATCTCAACTTAAAAAAGAAGAGATTGACTTCATTGCCTTAAGTATAGGCCCAGGATCTTTTACTGGGTTGAGGGTAGGGTGTTCTGTAGCACAAGGCCTTGCCTTTGGGTTACAAAAAAAGATTTTACCTTTATCAAGCCTTACTGTATTGGCTCAAAATATTTTTTTAGAACATGAAACTGAAGAACTTTTTATAGTCAAAGATGCGCATATGAATGATTTATATGTTGGTCAATACAAAAGAAAAAGTAATGATTTGGCTCTTCCTTTAATTGATGATGCCGCCATTAAGAAAACAGAGCTTTCTGATTTAATTTCTTCAGATAACAAAAAAATCATTTGTAGCGATTGCCATGAATTTTTAGACTATTTAAATCAGCCTACCGTTTTAGAAATAAACAATCATGCAAAAGGTTTGTTGCACTTAGCAAAGTATCTTGATGATTTAGAAAGTAGATTGAAGAATCCTGAAGAGGTATATCCCACTTATCTTTCTGGCAATGATCAATGGAAGAGGGTCAAATAAATGGAAGTTTTACATATTTTATTTTTATCAATAATCCAAGGCCTGACCGAATTTTTGCCCATTTCGAGTTCTGCGCATTTAATAATTACTTCCTCTATCTTAGGTCAAGATACTCAATCAATCACTGTTGATATTTTTGCTCATGGTGGAAGTTTGTTTGCGGTAATTATTTATTTTAGAGAAGAACTAGCAGATGCTTTTAAAGATTATAAATTCTCTTCGATTGACTCCTTTTTAAATAAATTATTACTTGGATCTTTTCCAATATTAATCATTGGGTTTTTCTTTAGAGACTTCATTTCAGAAAATTTAAGAACTCTTGACATTATTGCCATATCAACTATTTTTTTTGGCATTCTACTTTGGGTTGCTGATAAAAGATTAAAAGATCAAACGTCCCATGACTCAGTAACCATAAAACATGCCTTTTTCATTGGCTTAGCCCAATGTTTGGCTTTGATTCCTGGAACAAGCCGTTCAGCAATTACAATAATTTGTGCTTTATTTCTAAGTTATTCTAGAACGATCGCTTCTAAGTTTGCATTTATGCTTGCAATACCCACTTTAGGTATCATTTTTTTATCTGAAGTTGTCAACCTAAGATTTTCTCCATTAGAAATTAATTGGCTAGATATTCTTTTGGTTTCAACTTTTTCGTTTTTAAGCTCTTACTTTTGTATTGGAGTTTTTTTAAACCTCATCGAAAGAATAGGTTTCACTCCTTTTGTTATCTATAGAGTTTTGCTAGGTGCTTTTTTGCTTTTTCTAGCCTATTAACTGTCTTTTAATACTCCACCCACTATATTTTTGGAAGACATAATAAATATAAGAAACAAACTTAACAATTCTAGGAATCTTTGTTTCTTTTAAGAAAACTTCTCTTTTTAGTAAGCTCTCAAACCAATCATTAACATTGGGATGAAGAATATGTATTGGATATCTCGCAGCTTTAAGCCTCGAAACATAAATAAACCAAGCAATATCGGGCAAAGTCAGTTCGTTACCCAAAATGTAAGTCTGATGGGAAAGTTTTTCGTCAATTTCATCAAGATGGAGTTTAAGATTTAATAGAGATTTAGTTGCTACCTCATCAGTAATTCCTTCTTTTTTATAATTCTCCCAAAACTCTCTATTTACATCATCTTCTGAGTCTTTATTTCCATGTAGGGTAGCCTTTGATTCAGATTTCTCTTGAATTTTTACGTTATTCAAAAATTTTGGGACTAAGAATTTGAAGGTAACATTTCTGATATCTATATGAAGGTCATTTTCTTCAACCATCATCTTATTTATTTCTTTTTCTTTATCAGAAGGTATTAAACGCATGGTAGGAAATTTATTGTCTAAATACTTTAGAATATCATTACTTTCGATATGGACTTCTCCGTCATCAACCAATACAGGAACTAACGATCTTGGAGTAATTCCTTGAAAGTAAGGAGAAAAGTTTTCTTTTTTTTGAAGATTTATATGATGATCTGTGTAATTTATATTTTTTAAGCCCATGAAAATTCTTGTTTTCATAGAACAAGCAGAAAAAGTGAAGTGAAAAAGATGAATTCCTTTCCAGGAAAGGACTTCTTTTGTTTTAATATCCTCTTGTCTTAGCTTAACCATTGTTTTTATTAATATGAATAATTTTACAGAAAGAAAGCCATTTGTATCCTATCTTTCAAAAAATGAAAGCAGATTTGCAGATCAATTTGCTTCTAAACACGGCTTAGAATTAATTACCCCTAGAAATTTAAGAATTTCTGAAACACATAAGCAAGTCATTTGGGCATCAAGAAAAAAACTTTCATTGCAAGACTTAGCTATTAGAAATTCAAAACCTTTCGTAATCAATTACATCGATTTTAAAAAAATTAAGGCTAAATCTTCTTTATTGAAGAAATGTTTTTCTAAAAAAGATATTGGCAAAAAGGTAATTGATTTGACTGCAGGATTTTGTATAGATGCTTTAGAGATTAGCTTCCTTGGGTATTCAGTCACTGCAATAGAGAAAAAATCTTGGCTTTATGAATTTACAAATCAATGTTTGCAAAACTCTAAGCAAAAAGATTTGCAACATTCCATTGATCGAATAGATCTTCTAAATGGTGATTCTTTGGATCTTATAAAAAATTATTCAGACCACGAGATTATCTATCTGGATCAAATGTTTGAACAAAAAAATGATGCAAGAGCTAAGAAGGAAATTCAATTTTTAAGAAATTTAGATTTTGAAGAATTCAACTTTGAAAGATTTAGAAAATCCCTTGAGCAGAATAGCTTCAAGAAAATCATCTACAAATCAGCTTTGCATAGCAACATGAACTCCCTTATTAACTTAAAGCCTTCCCGTGTTATAAAAGGTAAGGCATTTAAATATAATATATTCACTTTAGACTAGGAGAACTGATGAATTATCAAAAAGATGTATCTGAATTTATGATCTTAGGAGAACAAAAAATAGCTTCAGATCTAAATCTTAAAAATGAACAATCTAAGCTTTATATGAATTTGATCGAAGAAGAGTTTGAAGAGACTGCAAAAGCATTTAATGAAGATGACTTGGTCGAGGTTGCTGATGGCCTCGCAGATATGGTGTGGGTCATTATGGGTATGTGCAATAGCGTTGGTATAGATTTTGATAATATTTGGGAAGAGGTGAGAGATTCAAATATGAGTAAATTTGTTGATGGAAAATCTATCAAAAATGAAGCTGGAAAAATAATGAAGCCAGAAACTTATTTCAAACCAAATATCAAAAAAGCCTTGGGGATATGATCCATGCCGCCTTTAAGGCGGCATGTTTAAGGGGAGATTATTCTGAGATTATTTCACCTGAATTAATTTGAATAACTTTTGCCTTTTCCGATTCTGGAATAATCCTTTCAAGATTTATTTTTAATAAACCATTTTTTAACTCGGCAGTTTTTACAACAACTTCGGGTGCAAGAGAGAATTGCAATTTAAAAGCTCTGGCTGCAATACCTTGGTGCAAGATTTCTCCAGAAGAATTTTTAGAACCTTCGTGTGAGATACTTAAGTTATTTTCTTTAGTTTCGACGATTAAATCTTCTTCACTAAGTCCTGCAACCGCAACCTCGATGACAATATCCTTTCCATCTTTTTTGATATTGTAAGGCGGGTAAGACCTTGAATCTTCTCCAATTTCGCTGAAATTTCTAAGAGAATCGAATAGTGTGTCGAAACCTAAGAATCTCGTTGAAAAAAAAGGATCAGATAAATTTAATAAACTATTTTTCATACTAAACTCCTTAAAATTTAAGCAAGTTAATAAAACGACACCTCTACTGAGCATGCCAACCTATGGAAAAGCCCTATTACAGCAACTTTTCTCAATAATTTATATTGGGGTGCTTTTTAATTTTTCAAGACCTAATGGTTACTTTTAGAAAGTTCTTTTAACCAATGAGGCTCTAAAAATTTATTAGCATCTTTTTCCAATCGTTGGGTTACTCTTGTAGGAAAAAGCATTCCTGCTTCATCTTCACGAACGTATTTATTTTCTATTAAACGATTTA
>CABXRO010000025.1 GCA_902514645.1 uncultured SAR86 cluster bacterium | reverse complement strand
AAATCCTGGTGTGATAGTTTTAAGTGATGATGGAAATGAGGTAGAGCCTGGTAGTGGCGTTATGGGAAAAATAGGTACAAGCGGACTCGTTCCCGAGGGATATTTTAAAGATGAGAAGAAATCTGCCGAAACTTTTAAAGAAGTTAATGGAGTCAGGTACAGCTTCCCAGGTGACTACGCTACCATCAATGCTGATGGGACAATCAATCTTCTTGGAAGAGGGAGTAATTGCATTAATACAGCGGGAGAAAAAGTATACCCTGAAGAAGTTGAAGAAGCTGTCAAGAAACATCCTAATGTCTACGATTGTTTAGTAGTTGGCCTTGAAGATGAAAAATTTGGTCAAAGAGTTGTAGCTCTTGCTTCTATAGAGCCAAACGGTACTTTAGATGAAGGAGAGTTGATAGATTTTACTAGAGAACAGTTATCTGGATATAAGCTTCCTAAACAAGTGCTGTTTGTTGAAGAAGTAATGAGAGCTCCAAATGGAAAAGCTAATTACAAATGGGCTAAAGAAGAAGCAGAGAAAAATCTAACTTAAAGAGCTTCTTCTCCAGTTTCTCCCGTTCTAATTCTGACAGCTTTTTCAAGATCATAAACAAAGATTTTTCCATCTCCTACTTTGCCAGTGTTTGATACAGAAGAGATAGCGCTTATTACCGATTCAGTATCTTCATCTTTGACGGCAAGCTCGATTTTTGTTTTTGGCAAAAAATCATTGCGGTACTCTGTTCCTCGATATAATTCTGTTTGACCCTTTTGCCGACCAAATCCCTTCACCTCTGTAACGGTCATTCCAAGAGCATTTACTTCTGAAAGAGCTGCGCGGACTTCTTCCAGCTTAATTGGTTTTATGATCGCCGTGATAAATTTCATTGGTCCCCTAAGAAAATAAATAATACACCCTTATATTAAAAAAAAATAATTACTTTTTATTTGGATGTTTATGAGAGAACCTTTTTTAAAGTTATAAAGAAAGATATTCAAAAGTTCTCAGAGATGCTCCTTCCCTTTGGCTTAGATAATCTTTTGTGTTTTTGAAAATTTCTTCAGATACTAACATCAATTGTCTTTGCCAAATATTTTTAAGCTGTTCTGCATTATTGCCAACTTCAAGTATTTTCATATCTATAAGATCATCTGCAATTTCTTGAAAATTATAAAAACTTTCTCCTGAAGAGATCGGGAGAGAATATCTTACAGCCTCTAAAAAATTTTGTCCGCCATGCGGTATAAGAGTTCCACCAATAAAAGCTATATCGGCGAAAGAAAATAAATCTTCCAAATATCCAATCTCATCAATTAAATTAATTCTTTTTGTAAAATCTACTTGAAATTTATTCTGGGAAAATAAAGATATCTCTAGATTTGAATTTGTCATTTCATTCAGAATTTTAGAAGCTCTCTCAGGATGCCTAGGGACAAGAATCAAAGTAGCTTTTTCATTCTTGAGCATTTCAAATGCTTTTATAAGAATCTTTTCTTCTGGATTATGCGTACTTGCACAAATTATTACCTTGGTATCTCTTTTTTTATTAATTAATTCTTTTTTAACTTTAGCTGGAGATAAAGAGTCAAATTTGAAAGAAAAATCTTTTTTTATTTTATTTTTATCTATTCCAAGCTCAATAAATCTTCGAAGATCGTTTGTACCCTGACAGACTACGAAATCAAGTTTGGAAAAAACATTACCAAGAATTGGCATAATTTTTTTATATCCTTTGAAAGATTTTTGGGACAATCTTGCATTAACTAAAAAAACTTTCTTATTCCTTTTATTCAAGAGATCAATAAAATTTGGCCATATCTCTGTTTCCAAAATGAAGGTTAGCTCAGGATCCCAAATTTTAAGAAAACGCTTTATAAAAAAACTCAAATCAAAAGGTAAATACTGATGGAATACTGAATCGCCATATAAACTTTTTATAGTCGCTGAACCAGTTTGAGTAGTACAAGTTATTAATATTTGATGATTAGGAAACCTTTTTTTTATTTCTTCAACAAACTTTCTGCTTGCCAGTACTTCGCCTACAGAAACTGCATGAATAAGGATAATGCTTTTGGAGTTTTTTAAGCCTTTGTAAATAGAGAGTCTTTCAAAATTCCTAGATAACTTTTCTGAAAATTTAAAAGATTTATATAAGCTCCTTATAAATATTAATGGCAGAAATATTGCATAAATGAAATTGTAGGTCCTCATCAAAGAGATTTTCTTATTAGTGCTATGAATAAGCAAATCGTTAAAAGTATAATCTCTCTAGAATGGAAATTCTCCTAAAAATTTTAATGATGCTTTTGAGCCTCATTCCTTTTAAGTTGCAAATGTTTTTCGGAATGCTTTTGGGTAGAGTTTTATATAAATTATTAGAAAAAAGAAGAAAGGTTGCAATTTGCAATATTTCAAAGTGTTTTCCAGATCTTAATAAAGAAGAAAAAAATAGTGTTGTAAAAAGTAATTTCATCCGTCTCGGTCAGGCAATATTTGAGATATGTAATTCCTATCATTGGTCCGATAGAAAGTTTTTAAAAAAGATTAAAAATTTAGATGAATTCAAAAAAAAGATACAGGCAATTCAAAACTCTAAAAATCTTTTACTAGTTCCGCACACAGGGAATCTTGATTTTGTAGTAAGAGCGCCCTCTCCATATTTAAAAGTTAATGGAATGCAAAAATCAGCTGAAAATAAATTATGGGATAAAGTAATGACCAAGGGCCGAGGAAAATTTGTAAACAAAATTTTTCTTCCTAATGAAGGGAGAAGTCTTTTAAAGACATTGAATAAAGGAGAATCAGTCTTATATTTGCCTGACCAAGATTATGGTTTTAAAAAATCGATATTTGTAGATTTTTTCGATCACAAAGCCTTGACTGTAATTTTCCCCTTTCTTTTAGTGAAACGAACCAATTGCAAAGTATTTTTATTAACGCTTGTTAGAGAGGGTAATGCTTATTTAGCAGACTTAGAAGAATTAAAGCTAAAAGGAGAAAAGTTGGAGGAAGATCTAAAGATAATTAACTCTGCAATAGAAAATTTTGCACGCGTTAATAAGTCGGACTATTATTGGATACACAGAAGATTTAAGAACCGACCGGACGGAGAAGAAAGCTTTTATCCAGAAGACGCATTGAGGTGACTTTTTTTTAAAGAAACAACGATATTGTCGATTAATCTAACTTTTTTATACTTGACTGCGACAGCAATTAATAATTTTTTTGTTTTTTTTGTTATTGGAGATAAATCATTTGCATCTACAAACTCTAAATAATCAATTTTAAATCCAGCTCTTATCAGATAATCAATCGTAGGAATTTTCAAGCTATCAATTGGTGATGTTTCAGATGATTTTGCAAGGTCTTGAAGACAGGAAAAAATCTTTCCACAATATTTTCTATCCTCTTCTGAAAGATAATTATTTCTGGATGACATTGCTAAGCCGGACTTCTCTCTAATAATTGGTAAAGAAATAATATCTGTCTTAATTTGTTTTTGTTTGACGTAATCCTTAATAATCAGCTGTTGCTGATAATCTTTAAGACCAAATAAACAGGCATCTGGTTTGATTAGTCTCAAAAACTTATCAATTATCATTAGGACGCCTTGAAAGTGTTTCGGCCTTGATACTCCACATAATACGTCTGCAAATCTTGGTTTAATCTCCTCAAGATTTTCTGCAAAATTTGCTTCTGGAATGAATAAATAATCGCACCCTGAGTTCTCAAGAAGTCTAATATCTTCGCTAAGAGTTTTAGGATAATTGGAAAGATCTTCATTTTTTCCAAACTGTAGAGGATTTATAAAAATTGATGCTATAGACTCTGAATAATTTTCTTTAGCGTATTCAACTAAAGATAGATGGCCCTGATGAAGGTTTCCCATTGTTGGAACAAAAGCAAATGGTTTAGAAAATTTATTAGTCTTGATTTCTTTGCTTGATCTTATGACTTTCATTGAAAATTCAGGTTCAAAAAGAATTTTCAGGAGATGGAAAATTTAAATTTTTAACCTCGATAACATATTTCTTAAAGGCTTCTGAAATAGAATCAGTTCCTTGCATAAAGTTTTTTACAAATTTAGGCTGATTTTCCCAAGAATAGGCCCCTATTGCATCGTAACAAACCATAATTTGTCCATCAGTTGCAGAGCCTGCTCCAATTCCTATTGTTGGAACTTTTAACGATTCGGATATCTCTTCAGCTAGAGTCGCTGGTACACACTCTAAAAGAATAATTTCAGCTCCAGCACTTTCAAGTTTCTTTGCTTCAGACAAAATTCTGTTTTTATCTTCAAGATCTCTTCCTTGGACATAATATCCACCCAATCTATTTACAGATTGAGGAGTGAGTCCCAAGTGTGCACAAACCGGTATTCCTCTTTGAGATAACAACTCGGTAGTTTTGAGTATCCACTCTCCACCTTCAACCTTGATAGAATTTGCTCCAGCTT
>CABXRO010000024.1 GCA_902514645.1 uncultured SAR86 cluster bacterium | reverse complement strand
GAATTTAGAAGAAACAATCTATGAGGGGTATGGTCCGAACGGAGTTGCGATTATTGTTGAAACCTTAACCGATAACAAAAATAGAACTGTTGCTGAAGTGAGGCATGCTTTTTCAAAGTATGGCGGAAGTTTAGGTACGGATGGTTCGGTAGCCTATCTTTTTACAAAAGTAGGGCAGATAGTCGTAGAGAATTCTGATGAAGAGAAAATATTTGATATTTCTGTCTCCAATGGAGCTGATGAAGTCGAAAAAGGCGACGAAAATAATTTAATAATTTCCGTAGAAGCAGAAGATTTTCATAATCTGAAAAATGTCCTTGAAGAACAGAAGGTCAAGATAAATCAATATGAGCTAATCATGAAAGCATCCAATAGTGTTGAACTCGATGACGAAGCCTCAGAAAGAGTTATTAATCTTTTAGAAAGTTTAGAGGATCTAGATGATGTGCAAAATGTGCATTCAAACGCAGAATTTTCTGAAGGAATTTTTGCCTAATGACTAATTCAAGAAATAAGGGAGCTTCTTTCGAAAGAGAAATTGCAAATACTCTGAACGATTCTTTGGGATTAAAAAAACCTTTAAAAAGAATTTTAGAACAAACCAGAGAAAAACATTTACCTGACTTAATTTTAGGAAAATGGTTTATTGAATGTAAAAGGTATGGACAAGGCGCAGAACCCTTAGAAGGATGGTGGGATCAAGTGATTACTTCGACACCGGAAGACGGTAATCCAGCCCTTATTTACAAATTCAATCACAGACCAATAAAAGTGAGAGTACCCATTCATACTGTGAACGATAATTTAAAAAAAGATTTTAACAATACTTGCGATATTTCCTTGGAGAGCTTCATAATTTTATTAAAGTCTCTTTATGAGAAGGATATCGAAATTCATCTTTGATGCCTGATTCCATAGATATAAGAATTTACTACGAAGATACTGATGCTCAAGGCGTGGTTTTTTATGCTAATTATTTGAAATATTTTGAAAGAGGGCGCACAGAGTTTTTGAGGAAATGCGGTTATCTGCAAAATGATCTTTTGAAACAAGGCCTAATTTTTATTGTGAATAAGATAGATGTACATTATAGAAAACCTGTGTTGCTGGATCAGGTAATAAATATCGAATCTTCTTTAACAGAAGTTAAAAAGGCTAGTTTTTGTTTTCATCAAAAGGTGATTTTAGATGCTGAAACAATGTGTGATGCTAATGTATTATGCGGTTGTGTCAGCCTAGATACTAAAAAACCTGTTGCCCTCCCAGGCGAATTAAGAAGTAAAATGGTAAATAAAAAAGATGCAAGCTGAATTAAGTTTTTTAGATTTATTTTTAGGAGCAAGCTTCGTAGTTCAGCTTGTAATGATCGTTCTATTCGCTCTGGCCGGCACCTCTTGGTGGTATATATTTGATAAGTGGCTAACTTTAAGCAGGGCTAAAAAAGATCTTTACCTTTTCGAAACAGAATTTTGGAATTCTAAAAACATAGAAAAGATATTTAATGATTGGAAACGCAAAACAGACAATTTTGGTTTGTCTCAAATATTTATTATTGCCCATGAAGAATTTATAAATGCTGAAAACTTTACTATCGCAGAGGATCGAATAAATAAATCAACAGAAATTATCATCAATAGACAAGAAGAAAGACTTGAAGAAGGGTTGTCTTTCTTATCTACAGTTGCTTCCGTCAGTCCTTTTATTGGTCTTTTTGGAACTGTTTGGGGAGTAATGAATGCTTTCAGTGGGTTAGCTCAACTTTCTCAGGTATCGATAAACGCAGTAGCTCCTGGAATATCGGAAGCCTTAGTAGCAACAGCGTTGGGTCTTTTTGCCGCCATTCCTGCCCTTATTTCTTATAATTGGAGCGTCAGATCAATTGATACAATTATTAAAAGCTATGAAAACTTTACCGCAGAGCTTTTGATAACTTACCAAGAGTACAATGTCCAAGAGAAGAGCAAAAAATAGAAAGCTTTTAACTGAAATCAATGTTATCCCATATGTAGATGTCTCCTTGGTGTTGCTAGTTATTTTTATGGTTGCAACTCCCTTTATGATTCAAGGTATTGATTTAGATTTACCAAAAACAGAATCAGGAGCATTGA
Organism: uncultured SAR86 cluster bacterium; assembly: GCA_902514645.1. Taxonomy (GTDB): domain Bacteria; phylum Pseudomonadota; class Gammaproteobacteria; order Magnimaribacterales; family AG-339-G14; genus MEDG-81. The sequence continues at coordinate 3,472 of CABXRO010000024.1, read as the reverse complement.
ATAAATCTAAAGGCGACAACGTGACAATTTCCATTAGTAAAGAAGGTTATTATTCAATGGATTTAGGTGAACAAGAGAAATTGTATGAGAGTTTTCAAGTATTTTCTAAACAGTTTGAAAAAATCATAAAAAATAATCCAAACATTGAAATTTTTGTCAGGGCAGACCGTGAAACAAGATATGATAATGTCGCGCAAACAATGTCTCTAATAAAAAATTTTAAGTCAGACTCTATTAATTTAATAACTGAACCCTTAGGGAATGAATAAAATTTTAATTAGCTTAAATACTTTTGCTCTTATTCTGCTCTTTTTGTCTTTTACTTTTTCTATTTTTTCAATAACAACGTTAAAAGTCGATGAAATCCAGCCAATAAAGGTTAATTTCTTTGAGTTAATTGATATTGCAGAACCCCCAAATCGAGTTTCCGTAGTAAAGCCCAAAGAAAATATCAACGAAGCTGACTTAATAAAAACTCAAGAGAGTAATGGTGTAAAAAATGCTTCAGGTCTTGAAAAATACAAAATAAATAAACCTGATATTAAAAAAGAACTTAGTAAGATAAAACTATCCAAAGAAAGAGAGGCAATAATAAAAATTTCAGCCATCATTCAAGATAAAATATCCTCAGTTTGGATCAAGCCAAATTCTTTAAGCAAGATTTTAGTTGCAAAAGTTTTAATAAATTTAGCTCCCTCGGGAGAAGTTTTAAACTTTGAAATGGTAGAGCCAAGCAAAAATATAGTCTTTGATGAATCTGTCTTGATTGCTATAAATAAAATGAGCTTCTTTGAAGAAGTTTTAGGACTTGAAAGAAAATTATTTGAATCAAATTTCAGAAATTTTAAATTGGTTTTTAAATCTTCAGGAGAGATTGAGTGATGAGAAGTTTTATTCTAATTCTGCTTTCCAGTAACATGTTTTCCCTTTTAGAAATAGAGATCATAAAAGGCAGTGATAATTTATCTAAAGTAGCCTTCGTGCCTTTTGGGATTGAAGAAAATCTTGACGAAAACTATGGGTTACAAATCTCCACTCAGATTGAAAAAAACATGTTGTTGTTTGGTGAATTTGAAAATTTAGATAAGGCCGAGATGCTTTCGTTTCCTTCTTCAGAAGAAGATTTTTATTACAGAGACTGGAAGATCATGGGGGTTGATTACTCGGTCATAGGAAAAATTAATTCAATAAACATGCTTGGAAACTTAAACATTTCATATTCCCTTTTTAATATTAATCGTAGAATAAAGATTTTAGAAGGCGAGATTATTGGTAGAGAAAATAATATAGAAGGAATTGCCAAAATTATCAGTAATCGAATATATGAAAAAATCACTGGCTTAAAAGGCATATTCGATACTAAATTGGCCTACATCGTTAATTCAGATGCTGAAACATTCCAAATGTGTATCTCGGATATTGATGGAAAAAATGAGCAAATATTATTTACTTCCGCGGCACCGATTATGTCGCCTGATTGGTCCCCTGATAGAAAAAAAATAGCATATGTATCATTCGAAAATGGTTTAGCCGAAATTTTTATACAGGATTTAGCTTCAGGAGAACGAGAATCCATTCAGGCACTTGGTATGACTAATAGCGCTCCAGTCTGGTCGCCAGATGGAAAAAGCCTAGCCCTCGTGGTCTCCTTTTCTGGAAATCCTGATATCTTTTCTTACTCTATAAATAATAAAAGACTCGTTAGACTCACCAATCATTACGGAATAGATACAGAACCATCATGGTCACCTGACTCTAAGAAAATTATTTTTACATCTGATAGATCAGGATCGCCGCAGCTTTATGAAATTAATACTCAATCCAAAAGAAAAAAAAGACTTACCAGAGATGGAAACTACAACGCTAGAGGAAGATATTTTCCTGATGGAAAATCAATTTTCTTTGTTCATGGAAATGACGGAAATTTTCAAATTGCTACAAAAAAACTTTCAAGTAGATTCATTGAAACTCTGACCTCTACTTCTTTAGACGAATCACCAACTATTTCTCCAAATGGCAACATAATTATCTATGCAACGAAAGATGGTTCTAAGGGCTATCTTGGAGGAATAACTCTAGATGGAAAGTCTAGATTCTCACTGCCCGTCAAAAATGGCTCAGTGAGAGAGCCTGCATGGTCTCCGTGATTTAATTAATAAAACTAAATATAAAATATCCTGTCTAAGATAAAAGTATTATAATGTCTTTCCTTAAGAGGCTAGATAATGAGGAGACTATTTATGGAACCATTTGGAATTTTTATTTTGGCAGCGATTTGTCAATTTTATTCATGCGCACAGAATGTTTCTGATTCTGTTGAAAGGATGCAATATGCTTCTGTTGCCGGAGAAGAATACCTAGAAGGTGAAAAAATAGAAACTAATTTGGATGATAAAGTATATTTTGATTTTGATAAATCTACTTTAGATGCAAGTGACAAAAACTTACTTGAAGATTACCTTCCTGCAATAAGAAAAGCGAAAATTGTCAGATTAGAAGGTCACTGTGATGAAAGAGGTACCAGAGAATATAATCTTGCCCTTGGCGAAAGAAGAGCTTTAGAAGTAAGAGATTTTCTTATTATCAAAGGTATATCTGGGAAAAAAATCAGAGTCGTAAGTTTTGGGGAAGAAAGACCTATTAAAAATGCTTCTAATGAAAAAGCCTGGGCTGAAAACAGAAGAGTAGAGATCTCCCTTTACTAGATTGAATATTCTAAGGAATCTTTTATTTTTCTCGATTTTAGGCTTATCTAATTTAGTTTATTTACAAGAAGACGAGTCTATTGAACTTCTTTTAGAGAAGATCAATCTACTTAAAAAAGAAATAGAAAACCTTACTGCGTCAATCGAGACAAACAACCTCAGTATTTCAAGACAAGCAGAAGCAAATCAAATAAGGTATGTAGATTTAGATAAAAGAATTCATCTTATTGAAACCAAGCTTCTGTTTGAAGAATCCTTAGAAGAAGACTCTGTTGGGGATTCCTTGAATCCTCTTTCGGGATTAGTTGAAGAAGAAATTGAATCTGGAGAATTTGATCTTTGGTCTAATTCAATGAGGCTTGTCGATAACTCAAGATATTCTGAAGCAGCAGAAAATTTGAGACTCCTTATTCTTTCTTATCCAGATGGAACATATACTGGCGATGCTTACTTCTGGTTAGGCGAAATTTATTTGGTTCAGGAGATGTTTGAAGACTCAGCCGAAATTCTAAATGCCTTTATTCTTAAATTTGAAGAACATCCCAGAAAAGTAGATGCTTTGTACAAGCTTGCAATAGTTAAAATTAATTTAGAAGATATCGTTTCTGCAGAAGATCTTTTACAAGAAGTTATAAGTAATTATCCAAATTCTGGAGCAGCTTTACTTGCTGAACAAGATTTAATTAAACTTAACCTTCAATAAAGGTATAATTTTTCTTTTTTGGGTCGTTAGCTCAGTTGGTAGAGCAGTTGGCTTTTAATCAATT
>CABXRO010000023.1 GCA_902514645.1 uncultured SAR86 cluster bacterium | reverse complement strand
AACAGCTAACAATTTTGTTGAATATGTGGAGCAAAATTTTTACGAAAATACACTATTTCATAGGGTTATTCCAGGCTTTGTGATTCAAGGAGGAGGCTTTGAAATAGGCATGTCGCCTAAAGAAACCAATCCTCCTATTAAAAATGAAGCAGATAATGGACTAAAAAATGATAAATATACTTTGTCTATGGCGAGAACTCAGGACTTAGACTCTGCTACATCTCAATTTTTTATTAATCTTGATGATAATAAATCATTGGATTACCCCTCAATGGGTGGATATGCAGTTTTTGGAAAAGTTATCTCCGGAGAAGAAGTTATTGATGAAATAGCATCTGTAAGAACAACAAATGTTGGTCCTTATCAAGATGTTCCCGTAGAGGATGTTTATATTATAAAAGTCGAAAAAAAATAAATGTCTTACTGTTTTATATCTGATCTTCACATAGATAATAAGAGAGATGATATAAAGACAGCTTTCTTTAATTTCTTGAATACAATTGCCTTAAATTTTGAAAATCTTTTCATAATTGGTGATTTATTCGAGGTTTGGGTTGGTGATGATTACCAAGATCAAACAGTTTTAGAAGTGATTAAAGAATTAAAAAAATTCTCTGCTAACGGAGGAAATATTTTTATTATGCATGGCAATAGAGATTTTCTTCTTGGGAGAGATTTTTGTGACAAATTCGGAGGGAAAATTATTGATGATCCTTACATATTTGAATTTAATAATAAGCAGATTTACGTGTCTCATGGAGATGCATTTTGTACAGATGATATTGAATATCATAATTTTAAGAAAATGGTGAGGAGTTCAAAGTGGCAGGAAAATTTTTTAAATGAGACTTTAAATAAAAGACTAGAAATTGCTAATGGACTTAGAAAAGATAGTTCTAGCCTAAATAAAAATAAAGATGAATATCTAATGGACGTTAATTTATCTGAGGTTGAATCAATTGCATTAAAAGAATCAATTGACATTATTATCCATGGGCATGTGCATCGACCTAAAATTCATCATGAAAAATTCGGTACAAGGTATGTTTTAGGCGATTGGGATAAAAACTTTTGGTATTTAAGTATCAAAAATGGAGAATTTAATCTTATTTCAAAGGAAATTAAATAATCTTTTTTATTTTCAATGGTTCTAAAAAGTATTTTGAATAATGAGCTTTTGATAAAGTGTAAAGTTCTATCTCAATATCATCTTTAAGATCTTTTAAAGTCTTTTCTCTATTTAATAATTCAATTCCAAAATCGGTTAGATCTTCAAAACTTTCGCTAACTTGTTTGATAATCTCAAAAGCTTTGGAAAAATCATTTAAGTCATCTTTTACTCTGAGCCTATATTTTTTTACGCCATCATTCATTAGTTTGCCGTCAAAAATTTTGACTCTCGAAGACATAATTTGAGTCTTTAATTTTTCAAGTCTTTTCCAGATAGATTCTTTTTCTTCTGGAGAAAAGCTATTCCAATTTATGATCTCGTAAGAAAATCTTTTACAACCTCTACAAACTTCGTCTCCATAAGTAGTGGAGCATATTCCGATACATGGAGTTCTTGTTCTTTTTGACATTGAAATATTTTAATCCAAGTTTAAACTGAATAGACTATTGACGTCTCATGTTATAATAACTTTTTTTTTACATGAGATGCTTGAGAATTATTTAAATTCAGTCAAGGAAAGAAATAGTATTGGAATTCCTCCTTTACCCTTGGATGCTGAACAGACCTCTGAGCTCATAGAATTAATAAAAAAAGATACTTCCAAAGATAAAAATCTTTTAAATCTTTTAACAGAACGAGTTCCGGCCGGAGTAGACGATGCAGCCTATATTAAGGCAGCTTTTCTTTCTGATATAGCAAATAGGAAAATAAAATGTGTCTTAATTTCACCAACTGAAGCAACTTTTTATTTAGGAACAATGCTCGGAGGTTATAACGTCGAGCCTTTAATAGAGCTTATTGATGATAAGGAGTGTGGAGAAGAAGCAGTAAAAGCTTTGTCAAATACTTTGTTAGTTTTCGATGCTTTCAATGATCTTGCAGAGAAATCTACTAACTCTGTAAATGCTAAAAAAGTAATTGAATCGTGGGCTGCAGCTGAATGGTTTCTTTCAAAGCCCAAAGTTCCAGAAAAAATTGATACTGTGGTCTTTAAAGTTCCCGGCGAAACAAATACTGATGACCTCTCGCCTGCTCCTGATGCATGGTCTAGGCCGGACATTCCTTTACATGCTCTATCAATGTACAAAATGCCAAGAAAGGGTCTCACAGATAAACCTCTTGAGGAGATAGAGAAATTAAAAGAAACTGGATTACAAGTAACTCTTGTAGGAGATGTCATGGGGACAGGCTCATCTAGAAAGTCCGCAACCAATTCGGTTCTCTGGCATATCGGTGAAGATATCCCTTTTATTCCAAATAAAAAAACTGGAGGAATATGTATTGGTGAAAAAGTTGCTCCAATATTTTTTAACACTATGGAAGATTCTGGGACACTTGTCTTTGAAGCAGACGTAGAGAAACTAAATATGGGGGATAAAATCTCTATTTATCCTTATAAGGGGCAAATAAAAGACTCAAAAGGATCCATAATTTCAGAATTTAATCTTAAATCCGAAACTTTTTTAGATGAGGTCAGAGCTGGTGGCAGAATACCTTTAATTATAGGCAGAAGTTTAACGGACAAAGCGAGAGAATTCTTAAAATTATCTCCTTCAGAAGTATTCGTTAGACCTGGGATGGATGACAATTCAGATGAAGGCTTTACATTAGCTCAAAAAATGGTTGGAAAAGCTTGCGGGGTAAAAGGTATTAGGCCCGGAACTTATTGTGAACCAGTAATGACTACTGTCGGATCCCAAGATACTACAGGTCCAATGACAAGAGATGAATTAAAAGAACTAGCTTGCTTAGGTTTTACTTCTGATCTTGTGATGCAATCTTTTTGTCATACGGTTGCTTACCCAAAACCTGTGGACATAGAAACGCAGCATACTCTTCCAGAGTTTATTAGAACCAGAGGAGGAGTAGCTTTAAAACCAGGAGATGGAATTATACATTCGTGGTTAAACAGAATGCTTTTACCGGATACAGTTGGTACAGGAGGAGATTCTCATACAAGGTTTCCCATTGGAATAAGTTTTCCTGCTGGATCTGGGTTAGTTGCTTTCGGGGCAGCTCTTGGAGTAATTCCTCTCGATATGCCTGAATCAGTTCTAGTTAGATTTTCAGGTGAAATGCAGCCTGGAATAACTCTCAGAGATCTAGTTAATGCAATCCCATATGCTGCTATACAGAAAGGTCTATTAACTGTAGAAAAAGAGAACAAAAAAAATATTTTTTCTGGTAGATGTTTGGAAATTGAAGGTCTTTCCAATTTAAAAATAGAACAAGCTTTTGAATTATCGGATGCCTCAGCAGAAAGATCTGCCTCAGGTTGCACAGTACTTCTAGATGAAGAACCAATAGTTGAATACTTGCAATCAAATATTGTTCTCCTAAGATGGTTAATTTCTGAAGGATATGGTGATGCAAGAACTTTAGAAAGAAGAGCACAGAAAATGGAGGCCTGGGTTAAAAATCCAATTCTTTTAAAACCCGATAAAAATGCTTCTTATGCAGCAACAATAGAAATAAATCTCAATGAAATTAAAGAACCTCTCTTAGCTTGTCCAAACGATCCTGATGATGTTAAGCCTCTCTCAGAAATAGGAGAGCCAAAAATTGATGAAGTATTTATAGGATCGTGTATGACAAATATTGGTCACTTTCGAGCTGCGGGAAAACTATTACAAAATGTTAAATCTTCTTTACCTACAAGATTATGGATATCTCCTCCTACAAGGATGGACAAGTTTCAACTTGAAAAAGAAGGTTTTTATAAGATTTACGAAAACGCAGATGTGAGAACAGAAGTTCCAGGCTGCTCTCTATGTATGGGTAATCAAGCTAGAGTAGAACCCAACTGCACAGTAGTATCTACTTCTACACGAAATTTTCCGAATAGGCTTGGAGACGGAGCAAATGTTTACTTATCTTCAGCAGAATTGGCTGCTATTTCTGCAATTTTAGGAAAATTACCCTCTCTTGATGAATACCATGAATTTATGAAAGATATCAACACTATGTCTTCTGATATCTTTAGATATATGAATTTTAATGAAATAGATTCTTATAAAAAAGCTGCATCTGAAGCAATACTTCCTTCAGTTACAATTGAATCTAATTGACTAAGCCTTTAGAAGAAGTCTTGTTTGAATCTTTTCTATCAACCTCAAGATTAATTAGGTATTCCTCTGTAACGGATCCGCAAATATAATTTCCATCAAAGATTGAAGTCTCAAAATTTTTCATTTCGGGATTACCTTCTTGAGCAGCCAAAATTAAATCAGATAGATTTTGATACACAAGCCAATCTGCTCCTATGAAATCTGCAATCTGATTTTCATTCCTTTGGTGAGCAATTAATTCTGTAGTAGCAGCCATATCTATTCCATAGACATTTTGAAATCTAACTGGGGGAGCAGCTGAAGCAAAATATACTTTTTTTGCACCTACTTTTTTAACCATTTCAACTATCTGTTTACTTGTTGTACCTCTTACGATTGAGTCATCAATTAATAAAATATTTTTTCCTTTGAATTCATATGACACAGGATTTAATTTTCTTCTTACAGACTTACTTCTCATTTCTTGTTTAGGCATAATAAAAGTTCTTCCAATGTATCTATTTTTTACGAAACCTTCTCTATAGCTAACTCCTAATGTTTTTGCTACTTCAATAGCAGATGTAGTACTACTTTCAGGAATAGGTATAACTGCATCTATATCATGGTCAGGATATAGTGACAGGATTTTTTTGCCTAAAAATTGTCCCATTCTAAGACGAGATTTCATAACAGATATCTTATCTATTACTGCATCAGGTCTTGCCAAATAAACATATTCAAAAATGCACGGAGAGTGAGAAGGATTATCAAAACAGATTTTTCTTTCAACCTCTCCCTCTAAAGATATGAAAACTGCTTCTCCAGGGTTAACATCTCCAACTACTTCAAAATTAAGTGTTTCTAAAGCTGGACTTTCAGAAGCAATCATATAATCAGAACCAATAAGATCATTATCTTTTTTTCCAAGGATTAAAGGTCTAATTCCGTTAGGATCTCTAAATCCAACTATCCCAACACCGCAAATCATTATTACAACTGAATACGCACCCTTAAGTCTTTTGTGAGTTCTAGAAACTGCGTCAAATATCACTTTAGCTGATGGTTTTCTTCCAGGAAAGTTAACTTTGTAAAGTTCATGAGCAAAAACATTAAGGATTATTTCTGAATCTGAGTTGGTATTTATATGTCTTAAATCATCAACAATGAGTTCTTGTGTAAGTTCTTTTGTGTTAACTAAATTTCCATTGTGAGAAATACTGATTCCAAAAGGAGAGTTTGAATACATTGGCTGAGCAAGCTCTCTGTCTTGTCCTCCAGACGTTGGGTACCTTACATGACCTATACCAATTTTTCCTTTGAGGGAAGTTATGTGTTGTTGTCTGAAGACTTCTCTAACCAGGCCTAATTGTTTTCGAATGTGG
>CABXRO010000022.1 GCA_902514645.1 uncultured SAR86 cluster bacterium | reverse complement strand
CCTGAGCTCCTCTAGCAGGTTTTCTTTCCAGCCTTTATTATAGTTAATGGATATCTCTTTGAATTTATCTTTTAAATTCACAGGAATGGATAAGGAACCAACAAAATCTGGAAAGCTTTCTAAAAAAGAATCTATAAAATGAAGCTTTTTTTTTGTTAATTCATGAGAAAGATCAATGAAAACTTTTGTCCAAGATTTAAGCTCGTAAAAGGAGCTTTTTTTAAGCGCTCTATTTCTCTGAGCAAGCGCTTTCTTGAACTTTAAATGACTTGCTTTGTAATCATGTTCCACGTGAAACAATAAATAATCTATGAATGACCTCCTATTCTCCTTTGGAGCCTCCAAAAGATTTAAAGAAAAATTATTTAACACCAAGGGTAAATAATAATTTTCAATATTTCCTTCTTTTGCCTGTAATGAAGAAGATAGATCCTTTGAAAAAGTGTATTTACTTCCATTAACTATGGCGTCTACTTTAAAGAAATTTGATTCAAAATTAATCAATGCATTAGTGGAGGACGTTCTAAAAGATTTGTTAGAAAAAATGAAAAAAATTGCTTCCAAAAGAGAAGACTTCCCTGCCCCATTTGTTCCAACAATTAAATTCTTTTTTCCAAGATCGAAAGAAGAATTTTTAAAAGACCTGAAATTATTTAAATTTACTTTAGATAGTGACATTTCATCATAACCTCATCGGCATGATTACGTGTACTAAGTCATCATTAGATTCATTTTTAACAAGGCAAGAATTTTCAGAGCCAAAAAAGATAAATTCAATTTCATCGCCAGGGAGATAATTTAAAGAATCTTGAACATAATTTATATTAAAACCTATTTCAAAATCTTGGCCAGAATAATTTACATCTAACTCCTCTTCTGCAGTTTCTTTATTTGGATTGTTAGCAAGAATTTTTAATTTATCTTTACTTAGTTCAAATTTAACTCCTCTAAATTTTTCATTAGACAGAACAGCCGATCTCGATAGTGCGGTTAAAATAGGAGACTTAGATGTTGCTAGAGATTGTTCCTCGCCGGAAGGGAAAACTTTTTTATAGTCAGGATAGGCACCTTCAATCAACTTGCTTATAAAATTATAATTTTCAGATTCGATTTTTAATTGTGAGTTGTTTGATGAAAATGAAAATTCTTCTGGAAATATATTTAAAATTCTTTGTAACTCTAAAGTTGTAGATCTAGGGATGATTAACTTTCTATCTTCAAGATCCTCAGTATGAGAATATGATCCCCAGGCAAGTCTGTGACCGTCAGTAGCAACCATATTTATTTTTTTTTGAGCAGTCTCGAATAAAAGTCCATTTAAATAATATCTAACATCTGCAGAGGCCATAGCAAAACTTGTGCTCTCTAGGACTTTTCCAAACTTATTGCCGTTTAGCAAAATTTTAAAGTTATGATCCTCCAAATCAACAAACGGAAAGTCCTGGACAGGCAAGATAGCCAAATCTGCTTGAAAACTTAATGCTGATATTTCAAGCTGATTTTCAACTACTTCGAAGCTCAATTCAGTATCGTCTGGCACAGATCTTATTAGCTCAAATAATTTTCTCGCCGATACAGTTGTTTCCCCTTTATTAGAAATAATACAATCTGAAACAACTAGAGATAACTGTCTTTCCAAATCGGTTGCAACAATTGTTAAATTTTTATCCTCAGCTTTCAATAAAACGTTAGAAAGTATTGGAATTGTTTGCCTTTTTTCAGCAATAGATGAGCATAAGGAGAGTTTATCGACCAAAGCTTCTTTTTTTGCGGTAAATTTCATGCTGTTAAAGTCCTTATTAGTTTAGTGTAATCTTCAGCTATGTCTGCGTCTTCTTCTCTTAAGGCAGCAATTCTTCTACATGCGTGCAAGACTGTTGTATGATCTCTTCCGCCAAAAGAATCGCCAATTTCTGGCAAACTATGATTAGTTAGTTCTTTTGACAAACACATAGAAACTTGTCTTGGCCTTGCTAAAGAGCGCGTTCTTTTGCTAGATAAAAGGTCCGAAACTCTTATATTGTAGTAGTCTGAAACTGTTTTTTGAATATTTTCTATACTAATTTGTCTTTGTTGAATAGCGAGTAAGTCTTTCAATGACTCTTTTATTAAGTTTACGTCAATCTCTCTATTTGTAAATTTTGCGTTTGCTCCTACTCTTCTTAAAGCTCCTTCAAGCTCCCTTACATTTGATCTTATCTTTTCTGCGATGTAAAACGCTGACTCTTCTGAAAGATTTAATTCCATCTCAGAAGCTTTAGTCAAAAGAATTGCGACTCTTGTTTCTAATTCTGGAGGTTCAATGCTTACCGGGAGCCCCCATCCAAGTCTTGATTTAAGTCTTTCTTCTAATCCATCAATTTCTTTTGGGTATTTGTCACAAGTTAAAATCATTTGCTGACCGCCTTCCAACAATGTATTAAAAGTATGAAAAAGTTCTTCTTGAGATTGTTCTTTGCCAGCAAAAAATTGAATATCATCAATCAAGAGTGCATCTACAGATCTATAAAAGTTTTTAAAATCATTGATTGAGCCGAGCTGTAAGCACTTAACCATATCACTAACAAATCTTTCTGAATGAACATAGACAATGTTCTTTGATTTATCCTGCTCCTTAAGCCTGTTTCCAACCGCATGCATGAGGTGTGTCTTGCCTAGGCCCACGCCTCCATATATGAATAAAGGGTTATAAGCAGTATTTCTCAATTCAGATACCTGCTTAGCTGCTGCTAAAGCAATATTATTTGACTTTCCCTCTACAAAAGTCTCAAAAGTATAGTCAATATTTAAGGTGTTTTCCTTGTTTAAAAATTGACTTAAATTTTTATTTTCCTTATTTATCAGTGGTTTACGTACTGAAATGAGCTCATAAACAAGCGGAATGTCACCTAATTCTTCTTTTAATAAGTGTTTTCTGATAATTTTGTCGTAATTTTCTCTTACATGCTCCTTAATAAAAGCATTTGGTGCTAAAATAAACAGATCCTTATTGCCTGATGGAGACTTGTTAATAGAAAACTCTAATGGATTAATCCAGGAGTTGAATTCTTCCGAAGACATCTCTTTTTGAAGAGCTTTTTTACATTTTTTCCAAGATTTAATCATCATATCGATCTTAAAGATCATATACCTTATACACAAAGTTATCCACAGCATATGTTATTAATTATCTGTGGATAACCTGTTAATTATTAATTATTTTTACATTTTCTTTTTTATTTTTTCTTGCTTTTATCACTACTATCTATATTATTCTTTTGCTCAATCTAAAACAAAAAAAAATGAAAAGAACATATCAGCCAAGTAAGCTAAAGAGAAAAAGAACCCACGGTTTCAGATCAAGAAATTCTAATGTTTCGGGTAGACAGGTTTTAAAAAGCCGAAGAAGCAAGGGCAGAAAATCTCTTACGGTTTGAATTGTCATATAAACCTTTAAAAGGAAGTAATGACTTCGACGAGGTCATTAAAAATCACAGTCAAAAAATAAATTCAGAACATTTTAGAGTTTTCATATTGATCAACAATAAAGAATTTAAACTTGGTATGATTCTTCCAAAAAAAAACATTAAACTTGCTGTTCATAGAAACTATTTAAAGAGAACAATAAGAAATTTATCAATTGAAGCTTTTTCTGAATCGAAAGTTTCTTTGATATTAATTTCAAATAAAAGAATCTTAGATTTTAAAAAGGATAAACTAAGAAGGGAAATAAAGACTCTATTTTTAAGACTAATAAAGAAATTTAATGAAGAAAATAATTATATTTTTGATTAAGGTTTACCAGGTTACTTTAAGTCCCTTGTTAGGTTCCAATTGTCGCTTTCAGCCGACCTGCAGCCAATATACGATTGAAGCAATTGCTAATCATGGTGTTTATTCTGGAATAAAACTTGGCGTTAAAAGGATTGCCAAATGCCATCCTTGGGGCCAGAGAGGTTTTGACCCTGTTCCGGAGAAGAAGGAATAATGGAAAATTTTCAAAGATATTTTTTGATAGCATGTATATTTATTATGAGTTATTTCCTCATAATAAGATGGGATCCACCTTCTAATGGCTCAATAGATAAATCATCTAAAAGTGAAGTAAGTACTTACTCACAAGAAGAAGCCTTTGGTTATATTGATGAAAGTATTCAAAACGAGCCTCAAGAAATTATTAATAACTCCATATCAAGCTCTTGCACTACAGATGGCGGTTACGAGATAGATTCAAATAATTGGAAAATTTCCATAAGCTTGGAAGATGGATCATTGAACAAAGCTGAATTAAAAAATTATCCTGATGAAATTGGCTCAAATAGCAATAAATTAATGTTTGATGCATGTGGAAGAAACGAATATTCACAATTATCTGGCTTCGTATTTGGAGACAATGTAGACCAAGATTTTTCTTCTTTTAAAATTGACGATATTAAAAGAAGCTCGGTTGAAAATAGCTATACGTTTGTTAGAGAGTCTTCTGTTGCAAGAGAAACCAAGATTGTATATTTTGAGCCAGAAAATTATTTTATAAAGGTTGAACATATAGTCAAAAACTTGTCTTCTGAGGTTATTAATTCTTCTTCTTATTCTAAGATAGAGAGAAACTCTCTAAAACCTCCTGGAAAAGAAGGAGCGTTTTTCGGGGATCCAGCAAACTTTGCATATCTAGGCCCTGTGTTTTCTACAGAGACCGACAATTATCAAAAAATAAATCTTGGGGACTTAGAGGAGAACGATTTTAAGGAAAATTCTATAAAAGGCTGGACTGCTTTTTTGGAACACTACTTTCTAACAGCAATTATTCCTGATCAAAAGAACATAAATGTATTTGTAGGTAAAAAAAACAAGACGAATGAAAAATTTTCAGTTGGAATTGTTGGTAGGTCGTTAAAAATTCAGCCTTATGAAGAAGCTTCTTTTAGTTATTCACTTTATTTTGGTCCAAAAATCCAGTCAGAGTTATCCAAGGCTAGCCAAAACCTTCCTTTAGCGGTTGATTATGGATTTTTATACTGGATAGGTCAGCCAATGTTTTTGGCAATGCAGTTTTTCTTCGACGTTGTTGGAAACTGGGGATGGGCCATTGTTTTGGTTACTTTGCTAATTAAAATAATTTTGTGGCCTTTATCTTATGTTTCATACAAATCAATGGGGAAAATGAGACAAATACAGCCGCAGCTTAAAGACATACAAGAAAGGCACTCTGGAGATCGTCAAGCGATGTCACAAGCAATGATGAAGCTTTATAAAGACGAAAAGGTTAATCCAGCTCTTGGGTGTCTGCCGATGTTACTCCAAATGCCCTTTTTTCTTGCCTTTTATTGGGTTTTAATTGAGACTGTTGAGCTAAGATATGCTCCTTTCTTAATCTGGATCACTGATTTATCTTCAAGAGATCCTCTGTTTATACTGCCTATTCTCAATATCGGCGCTATGTGGGCTATGCAAATGCTTCAGCCACAGCCTGCTGGTATAGATCCAATGCAGGCTAAGATATTTAAATTCATGCCCTTAATTTTCGGCGTAATGTTTGCTTTCTTCCCTGCGGGACTTGTTTTGTATTGGCTTATAAATTCTTTGGTATCTGCAGTTCAAATGCTCATGCATTCTCCTAGAAGTGCTTAGTGGAAAAGAAACTATAGTAGCCTGTTCTTCTCCTCCCGGAAGAGGTGCTATCTCAACAATAAGGCTTTCGGGAGATAAAGCCGTCTCGATAGTTAATAAAATTACAAAAAACAAGCTTGAAAAAAAAATATGTGTAGTTAAATTTCCTTTAGATGATGAATTATATGAGAAGTGTGTACTTACTATTTTTAAATCTCCAAATTCTTATACAGGCGAAGATCTAGTAGAAATTTCAACACATGGAAACCCACTAATTGTTGAAAAGGTAATAGAAAAATGTCTTTCCTTAGGAGCAAAGGTAGCTCAGCCTGGAGAATTTACTCTTAGGGCCTACTTAAACAACAAATTATCTCTTGATCAGTCTGAGGCTGTAATAGAAATTATAAATGCTAATTCAAAAGCTTCTCTTAAAGCAGCTCAAAATAGCCTTGAAGGCGGACTGAAAGTTAAAATATCAAAAGTTCAAGAAAAGCTTAGAGATACAAGGGTGCTTATAGAAACATTAATAGACTTTGTGGATGAAGACGTAGAAATTTATATCGAAGAAGTTATAAGCAAAATTAATGAATTTAAAGATTTTTATAGGTCCTTCAACGAAGATATGAAGGCTTGTTGTTCAATTTCGAGCGATGTTAAGGTTGTTGTAATTGGCCCACCTAATTCTGGAAAATCTACCTTAATTAATGCGATAATCGGCGAAAAAGTATCTATAGTTGACGAAAAACAGGGAACTACTAGAGATGTGGTGACATCTTCCTGTTTAATAAATGGGATTAGATTTGTTTTTAAAGATACGGCAGGTATTCGTAAAACTTCTAATAAAATTGAAGAAGAAGGTATTAAGTTATCAAAAAAGGCGTTGAAGAGCGCTGATATAGTAATTTACCTTGCTGAAAAGGAAGTACAGTTTAAAAAACTGCCTGTAATTAAAGGTAAAAAAAACATCTTTGTTTTAAATAAGATTGATCTTGGTGAAAGAGATGTGCCTATTGGTGGCATTGCCATCTCTGCAAAAACAAAAAAAAATCTGAAGCTTCTAAAAGATGCGCTTACTCAGAATTTTTTAAAACTCAATCAAGAAGAGTTATTGTCAGTAAATATGAGGCATTTAAGACTTATAAATCAGGCCTATAAAAAAGTAGCTTTAATTTCTCCTAACTTGATTAGCTCTAACTTAGAACTTGTAGCTGAAAATTTAAGAAGCAGTGATGATCTTCTAGGAAAAATATATGACCCAATTTCATCTGATGATATGTTAGGTAAGATATTCAAAAAATTTTGTATCGGCAAATAATGTTGTTGATAAATATGTATAAATTGTTAGAAGTTTTGTGAAGGCGTTCGAATTGTTTAATTACTCACAAGAAATACAGTTTAGTTCTCAAAATATATACAGGCTATTTGTATAGATATCATTGGCTCTAATGTATATGGCGCTGACTATAATTCAGTTATCAACAGAAATTAAAGCGCCCTATAACAACAACAATAATAACTAATTAATATAAATAATTTATATAATATTTATTAATGAATGTGGATATCATAGTAATAGGGGGAGGTCATGCAGGATGTGAGGCTGCTTTCGCTGCTTCTAGGTTAAAAAAGAAGGTCTTGCTTGTCACTCACGATGTTTTGGCAATAGGGCAAATGTCATGTAATCCTGCAATTGGGGGCTTAGGTAAGAGTCATCTTGTTAGAGAAATAGATGCTATGGGTGGGCTCATGGGCATCTGTGCGGATAGAGCTGGTATTCATTTTAAAGTTTTAAATGCTTCTAAAGGCCCAGCGGTCAGAGCAACCAGGTCCCAGTCAGATAGACTTCTATATAAAAAGGCTGTCAAGACTATAATTGATAGTGAGCACTTACTAACATCTATATCTGAAGAGGTAATTGATATAGAAGTTAAAAACGGTAAGGCAACCGGAGTAAAACTTAAAAGCGGCGAAACCATAAGTGCAAGTAAGATAATTTTAACAGCAGGAACTTTTCTAAATGGGAAACTGTTTACTGGAGAAGAGGAGGCAGATGGTGGGAGAAAGAGATCGAAGTCATCAAAGATACTTGCAAACTGTTTGAGGTCCTTAAACCTTGGCGATGCAAGATTAAAGACAGGTACTCCTCCTAGAATACTTGCTTCATCGATAGATTTTTCATCTCTTGAGGTTCAACCTGGAGATTCACCAAGACCATGTATGTCTTTTATTGGCTCGTCTGATATACACCCGACACAAATGAATTGCTTCATCACGCGAACAAACTTAAAAACTCATGACTTTATAAAATCTGGGCTCGATAGATCCCCTATGTTTTCAGGAAGAATTGATGGAGTGGGACCCAGATATTGCCCATCAATAGAAGATAAGATTCATAGATTTGCTGATAAAGAATCTCATCAGATATTTATAGAGCCCGAAGGATTATCTTCAGATGAAGTTTATCCAAATGGCATATCAACAAGCATGCCAAAAGATATTCAAAAAAAAATGGTTAGAAGCATTTTAGGCTTTGAAAAAGCCAAAATCACGCAATTTGG
>CABXRO010000021.1 GCA_902514645.1 uncultured SAR86 cluster bacterium | reverse complement strand
ACGATTCTTTTGAATCAAAAAAATATTATCAAAAAATTTTAATAACCTTAGGCGGCCCTTTTTTTAATTTTTTGTTAGCTTTATTTATACTTTTTGTCATCAATCTATACGGAGTAAATAAGGTGATACCAATTATAGGAGACCTAGCTCCAAGTTCTTTAGCTGAATACGCAGGATTACAAAAGAGAGATTTGATATTGGACATTGATGGAAATGAAATCTCTTCCTATTCTGATGCGCAGCTAATGTTATCAAAACGCTTAGGAGACTCAGGTTCCATAAAAATAAAATTATTGAGAGGAAAAGATATTATATTTCGTGAAATAAAAATCATTGAGTGGCTAAGTAAGGAGGAACCAGGAAATTTGATGTTATCTCTTGGCATTATCCCCCCTATTGAGCCAGTTATAGGAGATGTTCTTTCATCCAGCCCGGCGGAGGAGGGAGGACTTATCTCTGGAGACAAAATTATTAAGATAAATGAAATAAATATCACTGATTGGTCAGAAATTAGAGATATTGTTAATAATGAAGAAGGGGCTGAAATATTAGTTGTTGTGGAAAGAAAAGAGTTATTAAGAACATTTACCATCAAACCTAAATTGTCAGAAGATGTTATGAACTGGCAGATTGGTGTAAGTTCCGCTTTTCTTCTTAGCTCTGATGCAAAAAAAATTATTCGGTTTGGAGTAATTAAGTCTATGCAAAACTCTTTTAATCAAACTTACTCTGTAATAGAAAATTCTTTAATTTTTTTTAAAAAAATAATATTTGGGCAAATCTCTTCAAAAAATTTGGGAGGCCCAGTAATGATAGGTCAGTACGCAGGAGAGTCGATAATATATGGAGGAATTTACTCTTTTATCTATTTAATGGCATTTATAAGTATTAGTTTAGGGCTTGTAAACCTATTTCCTTTACCAGTTTTAGATGGAGGTCAGGCTCTTATCCTTACAATAGAAAGAATAATTGGAAGAGAATTACCAGAAAAGCTTTTAGGCATCTTTTATAAACTTGGAGGAATGTTTCTTATCTTCCTTTTTGTATTCGTTTTTTTTAATGATATCTTTAGAATTATTCTTTGAATATGAAGGCAAAAATTTTAATCTTTTTTTTAATTTCTTTTTCTAATACCTTTTTTTCTCAAGAGGAATCCTGGGTTCTAGATGACATAAGAGTAACTGGCTTACAAAGAGTTTCAGCAGGAAGCGTTTTCGCTGTAATGCCAGTCAGTATAGGAGACATAATCAATCAAAGTCTTTATAAAGAAATTGCGGTTTCTATTTTTAAAACAGGAAAGTTCGATGATGTGAAACTCGGCAGAGAAGGAAATGCTTTATTAATAAATTTGGAAGAAAGACCGACAATTGACGAAATAGTAATTGAAGGAAATAAAGCTATTCAGACTGATGCACTATTAGATGGGTTAAGAAATTCTGGAATATTTGTAGGTGCGCTTTATAAAAGGGCTGTTTTTGAAAACTTAAGTATTGAACTTGAGAGGCAATACTCTTCTCAAGGGAAATATTCTGCTGAGGTAGAAGTTTTAGCTGAGGACTTACCAAAAAATAGAATTAAATTAGAAGTAAATATTAACGAGGGAGCTTCGGCATCCTTAAGAAAGATAAATATTGTTGGCAACAATGAATTATCAGATAAGGAAATTTTAGAAGAATTCAAATTAAAAGAAAAAAATTGGCTTTCAATATTTGGAAGAGGAGCAGGATATTCTAAAGAAAACCTCAAAGGAGATTTAGAAACTCTTGAATCTCTTTACAAAAATAGAGGATATTTAAAATTTGAGGTTCTTTCTTCGATTGTTTCTATATCAAAAAATAAAAAAGATATTTTCCTGACAATAACTGTAGATGAGGGAGAAATTTTTAAAGTAAGCGAAGTAAGATTAGCAGGCGATCTAGACACAGGCGAGGAATTGCTAGAAACACTTATTTTAATTCCCACGAACGAAATTTATATAGACTCTTTTGTCAAGATTTCTGAAGATAGGATTAAGACCTTTTTAGAATCTCTTGGATACACAACCACTGAAGTAAACACCGCAAAGGAGATAGATGAAAAGAATAAAACCGTTAAATTAACTCTATTTGTAGATAAAGGCCAAAGGACGATGGTCAATAGAATTATATTTCAAGGAAATGAAAGAACTCACGATATTGTCTTGAGAAGGGAGATGAGACAAATGGAAAAAAGCTGGGCATCAAATAATTTGATTGAAACTTCAAAACTCAGATTAGATCGACTTGGGTTCTTCAAATCTGTAAATTATGAAAAAAAAGCTGTTCCAGGTTCATCAGATGAGATTGATGTTATTTTTAATGTTGAAGAACAATACTCAGGCTCTATAGGAGGCTCTTTGGGCTACGGGGCATACGGATTAAGTCTTGGGGCTAATTATTCTGAAAGAAATGCATTCGGAACAGGAAATTCAGTATCTGTGGGCATTAACTATAGTGAATGGCGACAGGATATTTCCTTTGATTTTTTTGATCCATATTTCACCATAGATGGTATTGGACTTGGGTATGGAGCTTATTACAGAAAAACAGACTATGGAAACTTCAATATAGCTGCATACAATACGGATTCTTTTGGCGGAAGCATTAAGTTTCAACTCCCAATCTCAGAAATAGAGAGTCTTGGGTTAACTCTTTCTATTGATAAGACCAAATTAGCTACTAACTTTTTTAGCTCAAGACAATTGACGGACTTCTACAATTCTGAGGGTTCCGATTTTAATACCTACAGTGGATCAGTATCCTGGTCTAGATTTACTTTAAATAGAGGAGTTTTTGCTACAAATGGATCGAGTAATTCAATTTCGTTAACCTTAACTCTTCCAGGAAGTAACTTAAATTTTGGAAGATTTTCCCATAACTTGAAATTATTTAGGCCGTTACCCAGAGGTTTTGTATTTGGATTCAGAAATAATATTGGAATCTTATTTTCTTATGGAGATACAGAAA
Source organism: uncultured SAR86 cluster bacterium (assembly GCA_902514645.1). Taxonomy (GTDB): domain Bacteria; phylum Pseudomonadota; class Gammaproteobacteria; order Magnimaribacterales; family AG-339-G14; genus MEDG-81. Next base: position 6,350 of record CABXRO010000021.1, on the reverse strand, counting down.
CTGCTCCACCGTATCAGCATTTTTACGCAGGCGGTATGCGTTCTGTAAGAGGATTTAAGCAAAATTACTTGGGCCCAAAAGCAATTTACGATTCGGGGTACGCACCCAGATACCAAAGACCAGTTGGGGGTCCTTACAGTATTGCTGGAGGTTTGGATTTGATTGTCCCTTTGAATTTTGTTCCTGATCCAAGATCCATGAGAGCATCGGTATTTTTAGATTACGGTAATGTATTCAGTGATGGATGTCGTTCCTACGAAGTAAACTGTTACGAATTTGATTTGTCAGAGTTAAGATATTCTGTAGGTATAGGATTTACATGGATCACAGCCCTTGGCCCTCTGTCGTTTGCTTTAGCAAATGTCTTCAACGATACTCCAGATGATAGAACAGAAAGCTTCCAATTTGAAATAGGAACTCAATTCTAAAAAAATAGGAATTTTCTCTTCCAAAAAGGTAAACTGCAATGCTTTTTGAATTAAAATAATCTTTTTATAGGGAGTTAACATGAAAAAAATCAAATTTATTCCACTTTTTGTCTCTGCACTGTTTTTTGGAAGCACATCCTTTTCCTTAGAAGGGGTAGCAGTTATTGACTACAATGCAATTTTTTTAGGCACCGACCTCGCAAGAGAAAGAATTGATGATTTAAGAGACTCAGATGATTACAAAGAATTGACTGAAGAAGCTTCCTCTAAAGATAGCGAGAGACTTAAACTTGCTGAGAAACTAAAAAAAGAAGAGTCAACTTTGTCAGATGCTGAAAAAGAAGATATTGTAAAAAAAGTCCAAACACTTTTTCAAAGTATCCAGCTTTTATCCCAACAAATTCAAGCTAAAGAGCAAGAAGTTACACAGAAGTTACAAGCTGATCAAGCTGAAGTTGTTCAAAAGGTTGTCAATGAGTTGATTAAAGCAAAAAAAATTAAAATGCTTTTAAACGCTCAGGCTTTGTTAGCTTTTGATCGAAGTGACGATAAAATAAATCTTACTCCTGAAGTTGTAGACCTTATAAATAAGGAACAAAAGAAATAGTTAAGCTTGTCAAAAAAAAAATATAAGTTATCAGAAATAGCTAATTATTTAGGGGGTGAAATTTTTGGAGACCCCTCAAGAATAATTAACAACCTAAGTTCCCTTAAGGAAGCCCAAGAGGGATGCCTTTCATTCGTTTACAATAAAAAATTTTTAAAAGAATTGAATAAATCCTCTGCTTCAGCGATTCTAATTTCATCTGATTTAAAAGAAAAATGTAAAAAGGATTGTATTGTTGTAGATGACCCTCATTTTGCCTATGCTAGATTAACGAAACTTTTTGCTGAAGAAGTTAGGGAAACTTTTTTGGAAGACTCATCTAAAGATTTTTCAACTTCAAAAGATATTCAAATTAGTAAAAATGTTTTTATAGGTCAGAATGTAAAAATTGGTAAAGGAGTAATAATTAGTCCAGGTTGTTTTATTGGAAATAACGTACAGATAGGTGAGGAAAGTTACTTATATCCAAATGTCACTATCTATTCATCAACTATTTTAGGTAAAAAAAACATAATTCATGCAAATTCTGTTTTAGGGTCCGATGGCTTAGGTTTTGCTAAAAAAAATGATTCTTGGGAAAAAATTGAGCATTTGGGAAAGCTTTTATTGTCTGATGATGTAGAAGTTGGTGCTGCCTGTACTATAGACAGAGGTTCGTTAGGTAAAACAGTTTTAAATAGTTACGTAAAGTTAGATAATCAGGTGCACATTGCTCATAACTGTGAAATTGGTAAAAACACTATAATTGGTGCAAAAACTGCCATAGCCGGCAGCACGAAAATTGGAGAGGATTGCTTAATTGGGGGTGGTTGCGGAATAGTTGATAACATAACAATAGAAAATAACGTTCGAATAAATCCCATGACATATGTTACTCAGTCAATAAAAAAATCAGGAATTTTTTCAGGCGGCTCAATAGTTTTAGAACACTCAAAGTGGTTGAAACATATTACAATTCAGAAAAAGCAGTTTGATGATTGACATAGAAAAAATAAAAACTTTGCTTCCTCATAGATACCCTTTTTTATTGGTAGATAGAGTTGAAGAATTAGATGAGCATAAGTACGTAAAAGCATACAAAAATATAACAAACAGCGAACCTTTTTTTACTGGACATTTTCCAAATAGATCAGTAATGCCAGGTGTGTTAATTCTCGAAGCTTTAGCCCAGGCTTCTGGAATTTTAGGTTTCGTTTCTATGAATAAGACTCCAGAGGAGGGGTCTATGTATTACTTCGTAGGAGCTGATAAATTGCGTTTTAAAAATCCTGTTATACCAGGAGATAAATTGACTCTTGAATCAACAAAGATTTCTGAAAAAGCCGGAATATGGAAATTTGATTGTAAGGCTACAGTTGGAGATAAATTTATATGTTCTGCAATAGTTCTTTGTGCAGATCGTCCTAAATGATTCATTCCTCCGCACAAATAGATCCATCAGCTGAAATTGATGACGATGTTTCAATTGGCCCCAATACAGTTATAGGGCCAAAAGTAAAAATTTTTAAAGGAACTGTAGTAGAAGGTAATGCATTTATTCATAAGAATACTGTTCTTGGAAAAGAAAATTTAATATACCCTTTTGCAAGTATTGGAGGAGATCCTCAGGATTTGAAATATAAAGGCGAAGAAACATTTTTGGAAATTGGTAATAATAATGAAATAAGAGAGGGTTCTACTATAAACAGGGGAACAATCCAAGAAGGAGGAAAAACAGTCATCGGAAGTAACAATCTTCTTATGGCATACACCCATGTAGCTCATGACTGCGTTTTAGAAGATGATATTGTTATGACAAACAATGCCGGAGTTGCAGGAGTGGTAAAAGTGGGGAAGGGAGCAAGATTAAGTGGATTCACTTTAGTTCATCAATTCTGCCACATAGGGAGTTATAGTTTTAGCGCTCTAGGGACGATAATCACTAAAGATGTTCCAGCTTATGTGAGAGTAAGTGGCAATCCCGCTATTCCAAGAGGCTTGAATACTGTTGGCATTCAAAGACAAGGATTATCAAAAGAAGTAAGTGAAGCATTGAAAGAATCCTATAAGATTTTGTACTTAAGGAAAAATAAACTTAAAGACGCAAAAAAAGAAATTATTTCTAAATTCAAAGACATACAAGAAATGGATCTTTTTATAAGTAGTATTTCAAGTTCTGAAAGGAGCTTAGTTCGCTAGGGGTCAAATTTTTGAAAATCGCAGTTTGTGCAGGCGAAAAATCTGGAGATGCTCTCGGACGTGAACTCCTTGTTGATTTAAAAGAAAATATCGAAAACCTGGAGGTTATTGGTGTTGGTGGGTCACTGATGGAAGGTGAGGGGTTAAAAAGTTTTTTTCCTATCAAGGAAATTTCTTATATGGGTTTAATTGATCCATTATTAAATTTGAGAAAAATTTTAAAAATAAGAAAAAATTTTATAAATTTTCTAAAAATAGAGAATCCTGATATTTTTATTGGAATAGATAGCCCATCTTTTAATAGTGGTATTTGCAAAGTTTTAAGAAGAGAAACAAATATCAAAACAGTTCAATATGTATGTCCACAGTTTTGGGCATGGCGATATGGAAGAGTACATAAGTTCAATTCTTTGTATCATAGGATTTTTTCGCTATTTCCCTTTGAATCTCAATTATTAAAGAAACACGGCGTTAACTTTTCTTATGTTGGCCACCCCCTTGCAAAAAATTTATCAGTCGACTCAAATAAAGAGGAATTGAAAAAAAGTCTAGGCATCCCACTAGATAGAAAGGTGATCGCGATCTTACCTGGTAGTAGAAAATCTGAAATATTTCATCATTCAAAACCATTAGCAGACTTCATAAATACATATAAAAAGAAAAATGGCGATGAAGAAATTATATTGGCCTTGAATAAAAAGTCAGATCTTTTAGGCGAGTTAAAACAATTATCAAAAAAAATAAGCGTTATTTATGATTCTACTCAAAAAGTTTTAGCCTCTTGTGACATGGCTGTTGTGGCGTCCGGAACAGCAACATTAGAGGCCGCAATTTTAGCTAAGCCAATGGTAGTAATTTATAAGAGCAATAAATTAAGTAATTTCATCTTGTCCAATTTTTTTCTAAAAAACAAAATTCATTTCTCTTCCTAATATTCTTTCTCAAGAGGAGATCGTTTTTGAACTTAGACAAAATCAAGTTTCTGGAAAAGAAATCAGTGAAAAAGTAGAACTTACTTTTAAAAATAAAGAAATTATTTCAGACAAGCTGAGTTCGATAAGAGATAGTTTATTAGTTACAGATTCAAATAAGTTTTCAGTTGCTCTAAGAGAAATTCTCGCAAAATGAAAAAATACCTTGTCGGTTCTGATGAGGTTGGAAGAGGCTGTTTGTTTGGCCCTGTAGTAGCTGCAGCAGTTATTTTAGGAAACAAAAATAATTTTGACTTAAAGGATTCAAAAAAGCTTTCAGAAAAAAAAAGAGCCATTCTACTCAGAGAAATAGAAAGAAATGCAATTGAAATTTCAGTTGGTCAAGCATCTGTCAAGGAAATAGATTCCTTGAATATAAAAGAAGCTAGTCTTCTAGCCATGGAAAGGGCAATCTTAGGATTAAAGGCAAAAAACATAGAGGTCATTGTCGATGGCATAGATATCCCCAAAATAAACTATCCTTGTAAAGCAATCATTAAAGCTGATGACAAAATTCCTGAGGTAATGGCGGCATCCATTGTTGCAAAAGTTCATAGAGATAATTTAATGATTTATTTAAGCAAAAAATATCCTGATTTTTCTCTAGAAAAAAACAAAGGATATCCAACAAAAGAGCACTTAAATATTTTAAAATCTTTAGGTCCGACTGAGTATCATAGGAAGAGTTTTAAGCCAGTTTTAGATGCTAGATAAAAAATTTACACACTTAAATATTCATAGCGAATATTCTATTGTCGATAGTATTGTCAAAATTGATCATCTCTCCGAAAAAGCACAGCAGTATAATTATGAGAGCATAGCTATTACTGATTCTGCAAATCTCTTTGGGTTTTTAAAATTTTATAAGTCGGTCAGATCAAAAGGGATTAAACCCATTGCAGGGGCAGAGATAAATCATGTTAGAGATAGTGCTTCTCATAACGAACACGCAAATTTGACTTTAATTGCCAAAAATCAATTAGGTTATAAAAATTTAATAAAGCTAATTTCAAAATCTCAAATAGCAGGAAAGACATCAGGCATTCCAGTTATAGAAACTGAGTGGTTAGCTGAACATTCCGATGGACTCATTGTTCTTTCCGGGGGTTTTAGAGGGCATATAGGAAAGGCTGTTTTGGATACAAATCATGATCTCTTTTTAAAAAGAATTAAGTACTTTCAAAAAATTTTTAATGAAGATTTCATCCTAGAAATCTCTCGAATCAATAGGCCGCAAGAAGATTTATACAACGACTACATACTTTCTAAAGCAGGAGAATTAGGATTGCCTGTGGTTGCATCAAACGAAGTTAGATTTATAGATAAAGAGGATTATGAGGCACATGAGACTAGAGTCTGCATTCAAAAAGGGGAAGTATTAAGCGATGCCAGAAGAACAAGAAGCTATTTTGAAGATCAATATTTTCTTTCTTCTGAAGAAATGTATGAGAAGTTCAAAGACATTCCAGAAGTTATTACAAATGCTTACGAATTAGGAAAAAAGTGTAATTTGGAGGTAGAAACTGGTATTTACGTATTACCCGATTTCAAAACTCCTTTAAATAAATCAGCCGCAGATCACTTGATTGAAACTTCTAAAAATAATCTTCAGGAAAAAATTAAAGATCTTTCTGATGATGACAAAGTTAAATATGCTGACAGACTAGATTTTGAATTAGATGTTATTTCTAAGATGGGATATTCCGGTTATTTTTTAGTTGTTTCTGATTTTGTTAATTGGGCGCTAGAAAACAATGTACCTGTTGGACCGGGCAGGGGATCAGGAGCAGCCTCATTGGTAGCTTATTGTCTTGGTATCACAGGTATAGATCCTTTGAAATACGGTTTGCTTTTTGAGAGATTTCTTAATCCCGATAGGATAAGCAATCCTGATTTTGATATAGATTTTTGCAAAGACGGAAGAGATAAAGTAATTGATTATGTCACTCAAAAATACGGAAAAGATGCTGTTGCTCAAATTTGTACTTTTGGAACTATGGCTGCGAGAGCAGTAGTTAGGGATGTCGCAAGGGCTCAGGGAAAATCCTATGGATTAGCAGATAGGTTAGCAAAAATGATTCCTTTTTCTCCAGATATGACTCTTGAAAAGGCCTTAGATAATAATGATTTAAAAAGGGCATTAAAAACGGATCAACAAGCAGAAGA
>CABXRO010000020.1 GCA_902514645.1 uncultured SAR86 cluster bacterium | reverse complement strand
GTATCGTTTTACCCGGCTCTGCAGCCGAAAAACCTTCCCAAGGTGAAGTTTTAGCTATAGGACCAGGAAGAGTTCTTGATTCAGGGGAAAAAATAGAAGTTCCGGTAAGTGTAGGTGATACAGTTGTTTTCGGCCAATATGCAGGCAGTAATACAATTAAAGTTGAAGGTGAAGAATTGCTTATACTCAGCGAAAGTGATCTTCTTGGAACAGTTTCAAAGTAAATAATTACATATTTTTAATAAGAGGTAAAAAATGGCAAAAGACGTAAAATTTAGTGATTCGGCTAGACAATTGATGCTTGATGGAGTCAATGTTCTTGCTGATGCGGTAAAAGTAACATTAGGTCCTAAAGGAAGAAACGTAGTTTTAGATAAATCTTTCGGATCGCCTACAGTTACAAAAGATGGAGTTTCTGTAGCTAAAGAAGTTGAGTTGCAAGATAAATTTGAAAACATGGGAGCTCAAATGGTTAAAGAAGTTGCTTCTCAGACTTCAGATGCGGCAGGTGATGGAACAACTACTGCTACCGTTCTTGCTCAAGCAATTGTTAACGAAGGTCTAAAATCAGTTGCAGCTGGCTTTAATCCTATGGATCTAAAAAGAGGTATAGACAAGGCAGTAACTAAGGCTGTTGAAAGCATACAAAGCATGTCAGAGCCTTGTGCAGATAGTACAGCTATTGCTCAGGTTGGTACCATTTCTGCAAATAGTGATGGCGAGGTAGGAGATATCATTGCAGAAGCTATGGAGAAAGTAGGCAAAGAGGGCGTTATAACCGTAGAGGAAGCAAGCGGTATTGAAAATGAACTAGAAGTTGTTGAAGGCATGCAGTTTGATCGAGGATACCTTTCTCCTTATTTTATTAATAATCAAGATAAGATGATCACTGAATTAGAAGAGCCTATGATCCTTCTTCACGATAAGAAAATATCTAACATAAGAGAGCTGCTACCATTATTAGAAGCTGTAGCTAAAGCTGGAAAATCTCTTCTCATAATCGCTGAAGATGTTGAAGGAGAAGCACTAGCAACATTAGTTGTTAATAATATGAGAGGAGTTGTAAAAGTATCCGCTTGTAAAGCACCAGGCTTTGGAGACAGAAGAAAAGCTATGTTGGAAGATATAGCTATTCTTACCGGAGGTACAGTTATTTCTGAAGAAGTTGGACTTAGTTTAGAAAGTGCCACGATAGAGTCTCTTGGAACGGCAAAAAAAGTAGTTCTGTCGAAAGAAAATACTACTGTAATTGATGGAGCAGGATCTCAAGACAATATCTCAGGCAGAGTTAACCAAATTAGGGCTCAAATTGAAGAAACCTCATCAGATTATGACAGAGAGAAACTGCAAGAAAGAGTAGCTAAATTAGCTGGAGGAGTTGCAGTAATAAAAGTAGGAGCAGGCTCAGAAATTGAGATGAAAGAAAAGAAAGCAAGAGTTGAAGACGCTTTGCATTCAACAAGAGCTGCTGTCGAGGAGGGAGTTGTACCAGGCGGCGGTGTTGCTTTGATTAGAGCATTACAGTCATCCGAAGGTCTCAAAGGAGACAATGAAGATCAAAATATAGGCATTTCAATCGCTTTAAAGGCTATGGAAGCCCCAATCAGACAAATCGTACTTAATGCAGGCGAAGAAGCATCAGTTGTGGTTGATAAAATTAAATCCGAGAAGGGTAATCATGGATTCAATGCTGCAACTTCTGATTATGGCGATATGATTAAAATGGGTATTCTTGATCCTGCCAAAGTGACAAGGACTGCTCTTCAAGCAGCAGGCTCAGTTGCTGGTCTCATGATTACAACTGAAGCAATGGTTTCAGACATTCCAGAAGATAATGCAGGAGGGGGAATGCCTGGAGGTATGCCACCAGGAATGGGCGGTATGGACGGAATGATGTAACAATCATTTGAATTAAAAAAATAGGGGCATAAAGCCCCTATTTTTTTTAAATGCCCTATAATTTTTAAATGAATAAATTTTTTTACCTTTTTTTAATTTTACCTAGCATAAGCTTTGCTCATTCTGGAGGAAATTTAGTACACTTTCACTTTGAAGGAACATTAATTTTAATACTTTTTACTTTTTTATTAATAAAGAGTTTATGGAGAAATAACAAATGAAAATTGAAGAAGCTTTAGCTCATTGCGACATTCCTTGTAAAATTTATGACCCAATCGTAATTCAAATAGCCGCTCTCACAGTCGTAAGAATTATTGACATAATTGAAGAGAAGAAACTTGATTCTTCAAAATCTGAAGATTGTGCTGAACTTGCAAGACTTACTTTAGAAAAAGAGAATCAAGCTCGTATAGTGAAAGACGAAACTAGAATAATTTGGGGAGATTATTTTAAAGATCCTCAAATTGAGGCTTTCCCAGATGTTCATTCCCTTGTTCATTCAATCATGCTTCAAAGCTCTAAATGTAAGCAAAGTCTCTCGAGAGAAAACGCAGAAAAACTTGTAAGTTTAGTAAATGAATTTAGTGAAATATTCTGGAAAACTAAAGAAGTCGAAACTTCAAGGGTTACAGCTCCCTATCCACCAGCTTTAGAAATGGTGGTTCCAAATCTTTCTTAATGTTTCATTATTTTAAGATTAAAGGTAACAGCATGCTTCCTTCGTTGGAAAGTGGAGACCTAGTAATGACTTCAAATCTTGTTGAAATTAAAAGAAATGATATTGTCGTTTTTAATGACGCTTCCTATGGAATAGTTGTTAAGAGAATAAGTTCTTTAGAAGAGGGTTATTTAAAAGTTAAAAGTGATAACCTAAAAACAGATTCTCCTGTTTGTACAAAATTACATTCGAAGGAAAATATAATAGGAAAGGTTATTTCAGTTCTCTAAATTTTTATTTTTTCTAATGAAAATAAAAGATTTTATATTCCAATAAGAAAATACGAATCCAGAAATCAAAAGCATTGATTTAGATAAATCTGCCCAAAAAGAGTCAAATAAAGTCGATAAGTTTCTGAAAATATCAAGACCTCCAAGGCAAATTATTATTCCGAACACTACAACAATGTGCATGAATAATTTTTTCTTTTCTGGGAACTTCAAGGCTAAATATCCAAATAAAAGAACAGATAGGCCCAAAAAAGAGGGAATGTACGAAGTCATAGAACCGCTTTGTGATATAAACGAGATAATCAAACCCCAGACAATCAAAAAAAGGCCATAAGCAACAGAGATCCTCTCCATTTCCATATCAAAAACTTTAAATTCTTTCTCTTGCATATTAGATAAATCTCCTTTCATTGAATCTAATTTCATTTTAAAAAATAATTTTAATATTAATATATTTTTTGAGGAGATGAAATGGAAATATATTTAGGTCACACATCATCGAGCTCTTCATCTTCTTGTTCGATTTGAAGAACTCTCGCGATTTTAATCATATTATTTCTAATCAATACAGTCTCAATAGAGTAGTTATCTATTTCTATTTTGATATTGTTTTCAGGAATTGTTTCAATTTGATCAATAATTAATCCATTTAGAGTTTTTGCTCCATTTATCGGAAGCCGCCAATTAAGTTTTTTGTTTAGTTCTCTCAAGGGGATCGATGCATCAATTAAATAACTACCATCCTTTTGTTCCATAATTTCTACAGTCTCTCTATCAATATCTGTAGCAAGCTCACCAACAATTTCTTCAAGGACATCTTTTATCGTAACTAACCCTTTGACAGATCCATATTCATCAATTACCACAGCAACCGTTTTTTTATTTTTTTGGAAATTAAAAAGTTGAGTGCTTAAGGGGGTGTTTTCTGGAATAAAATATGCTTCATCTAATGAGTCAATTAAACTTTCTATTGATTTGTCATTATTTGAAAGAAAAGCAGTGATTCCATAAAGATCTATAACTCCTCTAAGGTCATCAAGAGATTCATTGAAAACAGGTAAAAAATCTTTTTGATTATTTTGAAGGTTGCTGAGAATATTTTCTAGTGACTGATTGATATCTATTCCAATTACTTCACTTCTTTGTGTCATAACTTCGTCTACAGAAACTTTATCTAGCTCCAAAACACTTACTAACATATCTTGATATTTCTTCGGAATTAAATCTCCAGAGTTTTCCAAAACACTCTTCAATTCTTCAGGTGATAAATCTTCGTTAATAGTAGTTTCTTTTGAACCTAACAGCCTCATAAAAAAGTTTGAAAAGAAATTAACAAATAAGACTAAAGGTCTGAGTATCTTTTGCAAATATTTAAGGATTAGAGATGCCGGAAGAGCAACTTTTTCTGAATTCAGTGCCGCAAAAGTCTTAGGTGTGATTTCAGCAAAAACTAAAATTATTAAAGTTAAGACAATTGATCCTATTACAACGCCGCTATCTCCAAATAAATTCAAACAAAGAACGGTTGTAAGTGAGGCTGCAAGAATATTTACAAAATTATTTCCTATCAGGATAACACCTAGCAATCTGTCGGGTCTTTTTAAAAGTTTGTCAGCTCTAATAGCTCCTTTATCGTTTTCTTTAACCAAATGTTTGAGGCGATACCTATTTAAGGACATCATAGCGGTTTCTACTCCAGAGAAAAAAGCAGATAAAAACAGCAGAAAAACGATGCTTGAAAACAGCATCCAAGGATCAACGTCAGCCAATTTTAGGAATTATGTGAATAGTTTGCATTTTTTTACAATTATAGGAAGGTTTTACTTGAATACAAAATTAAATTACTTAGAATACGCTTCTTAAAGAAATTTATGGTAACTATAAGATTAGCTAGAGGAGGCGCTAAAAAGCGTCCTTATTTTCATATTACAGTCGCTGATTCACGAAGAGCAAGAGATGGTAAATACATCGAAAGAGTAGGTTTTTTTAATCCTATTGCATCAGCTCAAAATGATAGACTCAATATTGACCATGAAAGATTGGACTATTGGGTCAACAAAGGAGCTCAGGTTACCGAGAGAGTTAAAACTTTGATTAAAGAATCAAAACTTTCAACAGAAGATTTCAATAACTTAATTGCTAGGAAAGAAAAACTTAGACTGGTCAAACTAGAAAAGAAAAAATCCTTAGCCTCTGAAGAAAATCCGTCCGAAGGAGAAGCAGTATCTCCTGAAGAAGAGAATACAGAACCAAAAAGTACCAATAATAATAACCAATCAAATAATGAGGATAATCTAATGGAAAAAACCGAAGATATTATCGATAAGGTTGCAGAAGGTACAAAAGATGTGGCCGAAGGCGCTGCTGAAGCTGTAACAGATGTAGCTGAAGGTGCAGTTAATGTTGCTGAAGAAGTAGTAGAAACTGCAGAGGATGTAGTTGAAGACGCTGCTAAAGCCGTTACAGACGTAGCTGAAGGAGCCGCTAATGTAGCTGGAGACGTTGTCGAGACTGCAGAAGATGTTGTTGGAGACGCAGTTGATGCTGTTAAGGACGTAGCTGAAGGCGCAGTCGATGTTGCAGACGATGTTGTTGATACTGCAAAAGAAGTTGCAGGCGACCTAGCAGAAGGTGATGTTGTTGAAGCAGTAAAAGACGTAGCTGAAGGCGCAGTCGATGTTGCTGAAGACGTTGTCGAAACTGCAGTTGATGTTGCCGAAGACGCTGTAGATGCAGTAAAAGACGTTGCTGAAGGCGCAGCTGATGTAGTTGAAGATGTTGTCGAAACTGCTGAAGATGTTGTCGAAGATGCGGTTGATGCTGTAAAAGATGTTGCTGAAGGCGCTGCTGATGCAGTGGGTGATGCAATTGATGCTGTCAAAGACGCGTTTACATCCGACGACTCTAAAGACGATAAATAAATTATCAAAATGACCTACCAAGATGATGATTTCATTTTGGTAGGTAATTTTGGTCGTCCAATTGGCCTCAAAGGAAGTATAAAACTAAATTCCTTCACCAGACCTCCCGAGAATATAAAATCTTATAGTTCTTTCTTTGTGAAAGATGACTCTGAATTTATTGAATTAGAAGTAAAAAAAATATCTACTTCTGGCAAAAACCTAATCATTTTTTTGAATAACTGTAATTCCCTTGACGAGGCTGAAGAAATTTATAAAGGCAGGGAAATATTTATTCCTAAATTAGAACTTCCAGAAACAGTGGATAAGTTTTTTTGGAATGATTTAATTGGTTTAGACGTAATAATACAAAGCTCAGAAAAAAACTTGGGTAAGGTTCACTCGCTGATGGAAACGGGCTCCAATGATGTGCTGATAATTAAAAATACCAATCAAGAAGATATATTAATTCCTTTTATTATGAAACAGGTAATTCTGGAGGTAACAGAAGGAAGCATTTATATCGATTGGGAGGTTTAAGTGAATTTTACTTTTATTTCCTTGTTTCCCGAAATCATAAGATCTGCATTGAATGAAAGCATAACCAAAAGAGCTATTGAAAATTCTTTGATTTCTTTTGAGACCATAAATCCCAGGAATTATCTTGAGGCCAAGGAAAGAATTGATGACAAAGTCTATGGCGGCGGCCCAGGGATGCTTTTGAAATCTGAACCTTTAATGAAAGCCTTGGACGATGCAATCTCCAGATTTGAAAGATCGAAAAGTAAAATTATTTATTTATCTCCAAAAGGTAAGCCATTTAACCAAGAAACCGCTGAGGCTCTGGCCTCGGAAAAAAATATAATTTTTATTTGTGGTCGTTATGAAGGAATTGATCAGAGGATAATTGACCATTATGTAGATGTCGAAATAAGTATTGGAGATTATGTTGTATCAGGAGGCGAGATACCAGCTTTGGTAGTATTTGATGCTATCTCAAGGAACATCGATGGTGTTTTAGGAGATGAAGCATCTCTTGAGCAAGAATCTTTTTCTAGAGGATTATTAGAATATCCTCAATATACTAGACCTGAAAAAATGAAATTGGGTGAAGTTCCGAAAGAATTATTATCTGGAAATCATGCGGTTATAGAGAAATGGCGAAAAAAACAGATGCTTGGAATTACCTCTTTAAGAAGAAAAGATCTTCTTGAAAAAACTGAATTGTCATCTGAAGAAAAAGCTCTTTTGAAAGAATTTATTGACGAACATGAGGGATAATCTGATAGAATTCTTTCCCTTATTGAAAGGCATTAATAGAAATGAGTAGTAAAAGAAAATCTGTCCAAGTCGTAGAGGCAGCACAACTTAAAGACAACATCCCTGATTTTAATCAAGGGGATACAGTCTTAGCTGAGATTGTAGTTAAAGAAGGAGATCGAGAGAGAACTCAACCTTTTGAAGGAGTTGTAATCGGTATCAAAAATAGAGGTCTTAATTCAGCTTTTACAGTAAGAAAAATTTCCAGTGGCGTTGGCGTTGAAAGAACATTTCAAACTCATAGTCCACTTATTAAATCTATAAAAGTAAAAAGGAAAGGTAAGGTTAGACAGTCCAAACTTTATTACTTAAGAGAACGCTCTGGAAGATCCGCAAGAATAAAAGAAAAAGTATAATCACATAATGAGTGATTCTGATAGGCAAATTCTTGATGCCTTCATTGACAATATCTGGATTGAAAAAGGTTTGAGTCAAAATACTCTAGACTCATATAGAAGTGATCTTGAGCAATTTTCTTCATGGCTTGAAAAAAATAACCTTACCTATATAAAAACTTCCAAGAAAGAAGTTCTCTCTTATTTGTCTTTTCTTTTTCAAAAAGGATTAGGAAGCAAAACTGTTGCCAGAAAACTTTCTTCATTAAAATCTTTCTTCCGGTATTTGGTCTTTAAATCCGTTATTTTAAGTGACCCTTCAAGCGAGGTAGAAACCCCAAAATTATTAAAGGCTATTCCTAAATCTATTTCAGAAAAAGAAATTGATGCATTGTTATCTGCGCCTGATGAAAAGACAGATATCGGATTTAGAGATAAAACTATGATTGAGACTTTATATTCCTGCGGGCTGAGAATTTCAGAATTAATAAATTTAGAATTGCTAAATCTTAACTTACGTCAAGGTGTTATCAGAGTAATTGGAAAAGGCCAAAAGGAAAGATTAGTACCAATGGGTGATCGGCTTATTAGTTTATTAGAGCTCTACATTTCCTCATCCAGGAAAAGTCTTCTAAATAAAAAACACTCTGACTTTGTATTTCTATCAACAAGAGGACAAAGAATGACTCGTCAATCCTTCTGGCATAGGATAAAACACTATTGTTTGGCTTCAGGTTTTGAGCCAGATAAAATTTCGCCTCACGTACTTAGACACGCTTTTGCAACTCACCTTTTAAATAATGGAGCCGACTTAAGAGTGGTTCAACTTTTACTCGGACATAGCGACTTAAATACAACGCAAATTTACACTGAGGTTGCTAGACAACGCCTAAAAAGACTTCATACTGAGCACCACCCAAGAGGCTAAGAAATGATTATTTATAGGTTTATTATTTTATTTTTTTCTTTGCACATTTTTTTATTAGAAAAAGATGAAATAAAAGCAAAATTAAACGGAATTATCCCAGAAGAAATATCGGTAGATAAGGTTGACGATACTTATTCTCCAAACTTTTTTTCGGTTGAATTATCTGACGGATCTTTATTCTTTGTAACAGCTGATGGTGAATTTATCATTAATGGCGATCTATATCAGATCGAAAAAAACTATTTGATTAATTTTTCAGACTTGAGAGATTCTAAGAAAAGGATTAACAGAATACTTGAAATAAATCCAAATGATTTTATAACCTTTAAACCCAAACAAAGGAAAACAGACATTTATGTATTTACAGATGTTGATTGTGGGTATTGTAGAAAATTGCATTCTGAAATCTCAAGTTATTTAGAAAAAGGTATACAAGTTAATTATTTAGCATATCCAAGAGAGGGTTTGGAAAGTGAGACTTATCAAAAAATGAATACTGCTTGGTGTTCGAAAGATCCTCAAGAAAGTTTGACAACTTTAAAACTTGGTAAAACAATTAAAAGTAATAATTGCTCTAAAAAAGTTGTTTCAAAACATTATAATTTAGCTAAAGAATTTAATGTCCAAGGAACTCCTACTATAATTTTAGATGACGGTTTCTTGTTAGCTGGTTATCACTCCGCAGAAGAGATATTGAATTTTTTAAAAAAATAAATATGGATAAAAACTTTTCTTCAATAGATCGATTACCTCCCTATGTTTTCGAGGAAATTGGCCAGCTTAAAATGGCTGCTCGAAGAAAGGGAGAAGATATTATTGATTTTGGAATGGGAAATCCAGATGGTGCAACTCCTGATTTTATTGTTGAGAAGCTTAAAGAGGTTGTCATGCGACCCGATACTCATCGATATTCTCAATCGAAGGGCATTCCTAAATTGAGACAGGCTATAACCGATTGGTATGCCAGAAAATTTGATGTTGTATTGGATCCTGAAGAGGAGGCAATAGCCACTCTTGGTTCTAAAGAAGGTTTAAGTCATTTAGCTATTGCTACTATGGATAAGGGAGACGTAATTTTAGTTCCAAACCCAGCTTACCCAATACATCCTTTTGGTTTCGTAATTGCTGGGGCTGATATTCACCACGTACCTATCGGACCAGGTATTGATTTCTTTAAAAGTCTAAAAGATGCAATAAAAAATTCTTTTCCAAAACCTAAAATGTTGCTTATTAATTTTCCAAGCAACCCAACAACAAGTTGCGTTGATTTAGATTTTTTTAAAGAAGTTATCTCTATTGCTAAAGAGCATAATATTTGGGTTATTCATGACTTGGCTTATGCCGATCTTTGTTTTGATGGTTACGAAGCTCCTTCAATTCTTCAAGTAGAGGGCGCAAAAGATATAGCTGTTGAATTTTATACTCTTTCAAAAAGTTACAATATGCCAGGTTGGCGATTAGGTTTTTGTTGTGGTAACAAAGAACTTATAGCTGCACTAGCAAGATTAAAATCTTATTTTGATTATGGTCACTTCACACCCATTCAGGTAGCTGGAATAGAAGCTTTGAATAATGGCGACAAAGAAGTAGAAAAAATTTGCAAAACTTATAAATCTCGAAGAGACGTACTTTGCGATGGTTTGAATTCATTTGGTTGGAGCATTGAAAAACCTAAAGCAACCATGTTCGTCTGGGCAAGAATCCCCGAATCATTTGAAATGAAATCTATGGAGTTTTCTAGATTCTTATTAGAAAAGGCTAAAGTTGCAGTTTCGCCAGGTTTGGGCTTTGGAGAATATGGAGATGACTTTGTTAGATTTT
>CABXRO010000019.1 GCA_902514645.1 uncultured SAR86 cluster bacterium | reverse complement strand
AAACGAAACTAACCGGTTGGAAGAATTATTTCTAAAACTTACGAACAATGACAATTAAAGAACAACTAAGATCTTTATATATTCTTCTTAGGAAAGAAGTTTTTAGATTCTTTAGAATTTGGAGTCAAACTTTAATTCCATCGGTACTAACTACCATTTTGTATTTTCTGATCTTTGGAACGTTTATTGGCGAAAGAATTGGAAAAATGTCAGGTTTTGATTACATGCAGTTTATGGCTCCAGGTCTTGTCATGTTAGCAGTAATTACAAATGCTTATTCAAACGTGGTTTCTTCTTTCTTTGGTGTAAAGTTTCAAAGAAGTATTGAAGAATTACTAGTTTCTCCTATGCCTACTTATCTCATATTAATTGGATTTGTTTTGGGAGGAGTTGTCAGGGGCATAATAGTTGGCTTTCTTGTTTTATTAACATCTTTAATATTTACGGACATTACTATTCAAAATATTCCATTAACTCTTCTTGTAGTTATTATGACCGCATTCTTGTTCTCAATTGCTGGATTTTTAAATGCTTTGTTTGCAGATAATTTTGATGACATTAATATAGTTCCAACATTTATTCTTACTCCTTTAATTTATTTAGGAGGAGTTTTTTATTCCGTAGATCTACTATCAAATACATGGCAACTAGTTTCAAAGGTTAACCCTCTTCTTTACATGGTAAATGCTTTCAGATATGGAATGATTGGAGTGTCAGATATAAATGTTCAATTTGCTTTAATGATGATAACTTTTTTTATAATATTTTTATTTTCCATAGCATATTACTTACTCAAAAGAGGCTATGGAATAAGATCATAATGCATTACCATCTTCTCTGTAGAATCAATACTCGTAATTTATTAATTAAAATGGAGAGATGGCAGAGTGGTCGAATGCGCTCGCTTGGAAAGCGGGTAAGGGGGCAACTCCTTCAAGGGTTCGAATCCCTTTCTCTCCGCCATATTTAGATGGAATATATCGAATCAAAATATTTTAGCTACGCAGATCCAGATGATCCCTGGTATAGAAAATTAATTATTAGATGTATTGAATCTCTAGCTGGCCAACCCGCTTTATTTAAACTTTATCGAGAATATCAAGAGAATTCTCATAATTGGGATAGTTTTTGGCATGGATGCTTAGATCAATTAAATCTGAATCTTAACTATAATTTCAATATTAAAGTTCCTAAGAGTGGTCCTACTATATTCGTAGCAAATCATCCATATGGAGTATTGGATGGTTTAGTCATTAGTTATTTTGTCTCTCAATTCAGAGATGACTTTAAGGTTTTAACTCATTCTTTGCTGTTAAGAGCACCTGAAACAAAAGGATATTTATTGCCGATTGATTTTACAGGCGACAAACAGGCATTGTTAACAAATCTTGAGACAAGAAAAAAGTCTAGAGAACACCTTTCCAATGGCGGGTCTATAATAATTTTTCCTTCTGGAACTGTATCTACAACTGCTAAATTTTATGAAAATACAAAAAAGGCATTCGATCCAGAGTGGAAAAAATTTACATCAAGGTTAATTAAACAAACAGATCCAGAAATTGTTCCAATATATTTTTATGGATGCAATTCAATTAAATTTCAATTAGCTAGTCACTTGGGCGATATGTTTAGAGCTTCTCTGCTATTCCATGAAGTGAAAAGAAGAATAGGTAGTGACTTTAATTTTATTGTAGGAGAATCATTTAAGTATTCAAATATAGATATGGATTTATCTAATCAAGAGTTGGCGGACTATTTAAGAACAAAAACATATTTACTAAACCCAAAAATAGATCAAGCACCTCCATACGGACTAGACATTTAACCAAAGATCTTTTGTATGTAGCTTTTTTTTGTTATCTTTGTATAAGAGGGGGGATTAAATTTGTTAGTTTTAAGTCGAAAAAGAGATCAAACTCTTATGATTGGCGACAATGTAGAAGTTACTGTACTAGAAATCAAAGGGGGACAAGTTAGACTTGGTATAAATGCACCAAAAGCAATAACGGTACACAGAGGTGAAATTCACGATAAAGCTAAGCAGGAGTAATTTGCGCCCGTAGCTCAGTTGGATAGAGCACCTGGCTACGAACTAGGGTGTCGGAGGTTCGAATCCTTCCGGGCGCGCCATTTTTAAAAAAATTAAGTAAAATAAAATTATGTCATTAAAATTAAATAGCGATTCACAACCCTATGTAAAAATAAACTCTCCGAAGTATGAGGAGATATATACTTTCGATCGAGATTTTGATTTAACCGATCTCTTTATGTTTACAAAAGGTCAGCCATATGAAAATTTTTCAAAATTAAGAGAGCTTGCACCTGTTTATTTTCATAAGACAGGTCCAGAAGACTCAGAACCTGGATTTTGGGTTTTGACAAAATATAAAGATATTGAATTTGTTTCAAAAAATCAGGATATTTTTTCTTCTCAGTTAGCAGGTGGTACTACTCTCACACATGGTTTTACAGCAATGGATGATACTCCACTTTATAGATCTACTATGGATCACATGCTTAGCTTGGATGGTCTATTACATTTAAATATGAGAAACCCTCATATGGCTTTTTTTAATCCAAAGTACGTTAGTAATTTAAGAAAAAAAGTTGAATTAAAGGTTGATCAACTCCTAGATGCAATAGCTCCTTTAGGCAGCTGTAATTTAGTTGAAAGCATTTCTGCAGAATTACCAATGTTCACTCTATGTGAGATGTTGGGAGTGCCTGAGGCAGATCGTCCTAAAATTATAGAATGGATGAAATTCTTAGAAATGGCTCAAGTGATTGCTGCAACTCAAGCTGTTCAAAATAATGATATCAGTCTATCTGAAAAACAAAGTCAAGCAGCGCCAGATCCAGCAATAATAGAAATGTTTACAAATATGATTAACGAAATGTTTTCTTATGGCAGACATGTCTTAGAGGAAAGACGAAAATCTCCAAAAGATGATTTACTTTCTGTAATTGCAAATATTGAAATAGATGGAAAAAAACTACCAAATGAATATTTAGACGGGTCTTGGCTTTTAATAATCTTTGCAGGAAACGATACAACTAGAAATTCAATAAGCGGGACTATGAATTTACTTTCAGAAAATCAAGATCAGAAGGAATTAGTATTAAATGATCGGTCTTTGATTCCAAATATGGTTCATGAATCTATTAGGGTGGCAAATCCTGTTACTTACATGAGGAGAACTACAAAGGTTGATACACAGATTGGCGATCAAAGGATAGGGCCCAATGAAAAAATATCTTTATGGTATGGGGCAGCTAATAGAGATCCTGAAATTTTTGAAAATCCTGATAAGTATGATGTTAAAAGAGAAAATGCAAAAAAACACTTATCATTTGGATATGGAAGACATCTTTGTTTAGGCAAACATACTGCAAATATGCAACTTGAAGTTGTTTATGAAAAGATTTTTGAAAGATTTCCGGATATGAATCAGTCAGGAGATATAGTTTACACGCCCAATAATTTTGTAAACGCAATTCAGGAACTACCTGTAAGTTTTACTCCTAAAAAATAGATCTCATGTATACAAAAAGTTTATTTGTTTGTTTCTTTGGTTATTTTTTTTCAATATTATTTGGGTATCTTTCCTTAGTTTATTTTGATTTAGGTCATCTTTGGCTCGACATCCTTCTAGCTCATGTTGTAGCTACAGTAGTCATTTTTATATTTAGTATTATTTATAAATGTTCAAGTTTGTATGATCCTTTTTGGTCTGTAATTCCACTTCCGATATTCATATACTTAATAATGTATCCTGAAGTTGATGAGTCTTCTAAATTAAGATTTCTTTTGATAGGCATCCCTATAACTTATTATGTATTTCGTTTGACTTGGAATTGGTTAAAAACTTGGCCGGGTTTAGAAAAAGAAGATTTTCGCTACATTAATCTTTATCAAACTTTTGGACGATTTAAGTTATTTATAAATTTCTTTGGAATACATCTTTTTCCAACTTTAATGGTAAATATTTGTTTGTTCCCATTATTTTTTGCAATTACTATAAACGATCAGCCAGTTTCTTTTGTAGATTGGTTTTTTTGTATTTTTACAATTTTAGCTGTTCTTTTAGAACACGTTTCCGATGAACAAATGCACTCATTTAAAGCTGATGAAAGAAATGCTTCAATAACCATGAATAAGGGATTTTGGAAATACAGTCGCCATCCGAATTACTTAGGAGAGATTTTATTTTGGTTTGGTTTATTTGGATTTTCTTTATCTCAGTCCTTTTATAATTTTTGGCTTATTATTTGTCCTTTATCCATGCTTGCTATGTTTATTTTTGCATCAATACCAATGATGGATAATAGAAGTCTTGAAAGACGACCCGACTATGAGGATTATATGAAGGAAACACCTGCTTTAATCCCAAGAATATTTAAATAAATGTTTGATCAGATAATCATATTAGGTCTTTTAATCCTAATGGTAGGACTGTTTATATGGGGTAGATGGCGTTACGATGCTATTTCTCTGGGAATCTTATCTATTTTTGTTTTGCTTGGTTATGTTCAGCCAGATGAAGCTTTTAAGGGATTCTCTCATCCGGCTGTAATTACTGTTGCATTAGTATTATTAATTAGCAAAGGTTTAGAAAGATCCGGCTTTATTTCTGTCATAGGCAGAAAATTACAAGCTTACGCAAATAGTGAAATTCAATTTATGATTTCAATAACTTTTTTCGCAGCAATTCTTTCTTCTTTTATGAATAACATTGGCGCTATGGCAATGCTTTTACCAATTACTCTTGGTATTTGTCAAAAAATGAACTGGAATCCATCTAAATTTTTAATTCCCCTATCTTTTGCCTCTATTCTAGGAGGGATGAATACAAAAATTGGTACTCCTCCAAATATAATTATTTCTGAATTTAGAAACGATTTTGTAGATAAAGATTTTGCTTTTTTTGATTTTTCTTTTACTGGAGTTCCTGTAAGTATATTAGGGATTTTGTTTATTGCCCTCATTGGATGGAGGTTAATAAAACTAAGGCCAATAAATTCCGAAAATAATCCATTGATAGAACTTGAAGATTATCTTGTTGAAATGGTAATTACTAAAAATAGCAAGCTTATTGATAAAAGAGCATTAGATTTTCGTCAGGAATTGGATACAGATACTGCGTTAATGGGGCAAATTGATGAAAATGGAAAGAAAATAGAAATACATGGCAATCAAAAATTATATAAAGATCAAATTCTAATTATGAAAATAAATCCCGATATGGTTGCTGACGTCCAGCAAGAATTTGGTTTAGACATTGATTCTGAAAATGATCTTACTTCTATCGAGGATCTAGGAGGTATTGAGGCCATTATTGTTCCCAAATCAAGATTGATTGGACGAAAATATAAGTACTTCAAGCGACTTATTGGCAGAGAATTATCTCTACTTGGCTTATGGCGAAGAGGTTTAAAATTTAGATTTAGATTATCAAATGAAATTTTTAAAGTAGGCGATGTTTTGTTAATTGCTAATAGAGGTGAAAAAAATAATATTTCAGAAAAACTCGAATTAGCAGGTTTGATGCCCTTATGGCAAAGAGAATTTGATGTTGCTAGAGATCCAACTAAAATATTTATAGCATTCGGACTATTTGTAATTTGTTTGTTAATGGTCATATTTAACTATGTACCTATCGTAATAGCTTTTTTAATCTGTGTTATTGGATTTGTCAGTTCAAAGTTGTTAACCGGAGAGGGTGTATACAGGCATATAGATTGGCCGGTGATTATCTTGTTAGCAGCAATGATTCCAATTGGAAATACTTTAATTTCCTACGGAATCACTGATTCTGTTTCTTCATATTTAGCTGGTTTATCTGCTGCAGTGAATTATGTCTGGCTAGTAGTTTTGATAATGATCATTACAATGTTTCTATCAGATATTATTAATAATGCTGCAACAGCTGTGATTATGGCACCTCTAGCTGTCTCTTTGGCAGAGAAAATAGATCAACCAATTGAACCTTTCTTAATGTCAGTAGCTATTGGAGCAAGTTGTGCATTCCTCTCACCTATAGGCCATCAATGTAATACTTTGGTCATGGCTCCTGGAAACTATAAATTTGGAGATTATTGGAAAGTGGGATTGCCTTTAGAAATCCTTATTATAATAATAAGTGTCCCAGCAATAATCTTTTACTGGGGTTAATAATTAAGGTAAGTTCTTTTTAGTTGCATTTTTTTGAACGCTCTCTATTCCTTTATTTAAGGAACTTTCAGACTTATATCCTTGGCTTGTAGCGATTGTTTTATTATTCCCCGCAACAACATTAAAAAAAAATTTTCCGACTTTATTTTTTAAAACTTTAAAAGATTTTTTCTTTTTAGAATTTAATATCAGAGATTTTGCTCCTTTAGTGCATGCACTTTTTGTAGTGTAAGACTGGCTTGCGCATATAATTTCTCCATTTTTAGCTTTTAATCTAAATCTAAACTTTCCGGATTTATCTTTATATATATCAAACAATTTTTTTCTCCCTTACTTTACATATATAATTTATTATATTTTCACTGTATGTAAATTTTCTAATAGAATCAATCCCCACTATGAAACTTTTTGAAAAGTATTTTAACGATTTCATTGGATATTTAATTATTTTAAATGTTCTACATCAAATATTAATTTCCGGTTGGTTTCTAAGTGGAAACTTTGAGATGATATCTGATAGTTTTATTTTCATTTCTATTTCAATATTTATCTTTGAAGCTGTAATAAGAATTTTTAAAGAAAAGAAATATTCAACGTTACTATTTATTGATTTAGCGGTTATAGGAAATTATCTATTTTTTAATATCTTTGACTTAAGAGTATTCAGGATTTTTAGAGCTTACTCTATTTTTAGTAAATTAAGAGTTCTTTTACCTACAAATACTCTTTTGAAAACAATCTGGAAACAAAGACTTTCAATTCTAGGAACACAAATTGTAGTCTTTTCTTTGTTATTGATATTCTCAGTTGTAATTCATTTTTTAGAAAAAGATCTTCAACCTGAAACTTTTGGAAATATTTTAGATTCAATGTGGTATGGAATTGCAACTCTTACAACTGTTGGATATGGTGACGTAACTCCTGTTTCTGGTTTAGGTAAATTAATTTCAAGTTTTGCTATGTTTTTAGGAATTGCAATGTTTGCTCTTCCTGCAGCTATTTTAGCATCCGCATATTATGAGGATATTCAAAAAAGAAATTTCTTAGTTTCATTGGAAGCAATAACTGAAATATCCTTATTCTCTAGCTTGCCTATTGGTGCAATTACTAAAATAAATTCTAAGTTAGAACCTATTGTCTTGCCTGCAAAACAATTAATTTTTGAAAAGGGCGACACCGCTGATGCTTTGTATATAATCGAGTTTGGCAGTGTTCAGGTTGAAATTGAACCGCCTGTGATTTTGGGCTCTGGGGATTATTTTGGTGAAACAGGTTTGATTAGTGATGCAGAAAGAAATGCTTCTATATCTGTCTTAGAAGAAGTTAAGTTATTAAAACTTTCTAAAGAATCGTTGGAAGAGCTAATGAACGAATATCCTTCTCTATTTGAGGATTTAAAACAAAGCGCAACTTCAAGAACAGGTTAAGTTTGATTTTCTATTTCGTGACTAGACTCTACGTAAACAGACCTTGAAGGAAAAGCAAAGTCAGAACCGTTTTCTCTAACAATTTCCATAACCCTGTGGACTAATTTTTGCTTTAAATCTGTATAGTGAGAGTAATCTCTTTCAGCGGAATAACATAGAATTTCTACATCAATAGAACTGGCGCCAAACTCAACTGCTTTAGCAAAAGACTCTTGGCCAGGATTTATTGCGAAGCCTTCTTTGTCATCAGAAATAAAATCAGAAATTTTATCGCAGATGGTTTTTAGTTGGTCTATAGAAGTAGAATAAAGAAGGTTAATTTGCCATTTAATCCTTCTATATCTTAACTCTCCATGATTAATGACATTTACATCAGATAGATCTTTATTGGGAATAATCATAGGAGAGGTGTTGAACAATCTTATCATTGTAGATCGGAAACCAATTGTTTCTACAATACCATGTAACTTTCCATCAACTTCTATTCTATCGCCTGGTTGAAACCTATTTTCAGCAATTATTAAAATCCCTGATATTAAATTTTTAAATAAATCTTGGGCTCCTAAGGCTACCGCAACTGAAAATAAACCTAATCCTGCGACTATTGGACCTATTTGTACTCCAAAAATATCTAAAATAATTGCTATTGCTAATATCCATATTAAAACTCTTGTAAATCTTTCTAACCACATTGATAAAGCAGCTGTAACCCAAGATTTAACTGCCAATAGTTCAAAAATTGGGCCAATCGCTTTTGTAAGTACGCTGAATATAGTGAAAGCAATAAGAGCTTTTACTATATTAGTTAAAAATATATCTGCAATCCCAGAAAGTGGTAATAGTTCGATAATTAGATACAAACCTAAAGCTAGTGGAATATTTCCAAGAGGTTTTTCTAAAGTTTCTAAGAGAATATCATCTGCTTCAGTTTCTGTTTCTTTAGCAAGATTCTCTAAAAAACTGAATACTTTTGAAACTAATACAGCCCTTAAAACTATTGAAGTAATAATTATTGTCAGTGAGATTACGACATTTCCAATAGAAATGCCTAGGAAGTCTTGATTCCATACTTCTATAATTAAATTAATAAATCCTTCCATATCACTCAATTAAAATTATACGAAAAAACTGTAGCAAAACCTTCTTCTTTTTTTACTGCATCAGAAGGGGGTCTAGAATCAAAAAATGTATTGTATTGAAGTGAGATTTTAAAACTTTCGTTAACATGAAAATCAAATTGTCCAATTAGGGTAGCCTTGTAATCACTAAAAGAATCAATATCAGGCTGTAAAAAAATAGAAAGATCAAAAATAATATTTTCCTCAATAATAAACTCATTATGAATATACGAAGTTATTCTAAGTGTATTATTCGTAATTGCTAAAAGATCCTCTTCTTTTTCATTCATCAGCCCTATACCTGCTTTAAAGTTTTCGTTTAACTTAAATCTAGAACCTATACCGAACAACTCTCTTCTATTAAATTTTCTAAAAGGATTTTTGGAATATTGAGCAAAAAGTTCTAAGCTGGGATCTTTATCAAATAGAAAATTTAATCTCAAGTGAGACAAAGTTGCAGAGTCATAATTATTATTATTGATTTGCTTTTGAGATCTTTTCACCACAAAAAAAGTTTCTAAATCTTCTTGATTATAATCTAAGGAAGTTTGAAGAGAAAAACTGTCTCTATTTCTATTACCTCTAGAAAAACTCAACGACCCAGAAATATTTGCAAAAAATCCTTTTTCTCCATCTCTTCTTAGATCTTCTACATTTACAATCGCCTCAGAGAATATTAAAGAAGATAGGAAGAATAAACATGCAATTAGAGCCTTATTTAGTAGTGGCAACGTATACCCCAGCCCATTCGTCTGGAAGAGATTGCTTAGATAAATCATTAATCCTTTCAAAAAATAGGGTGTAGTATAAAGTAAATTCAGGTATAGAAAACCTATATTTGTCTATATGTTTCATAGCATCGTCCCATTTTTTAGATCTGTAATTACTGAGAAATTGAATATGTTCCTTCATAAAATTTTCAATGTCACTAGTAACTTTTAGTTCCTCGAATACAGTGTAAATTGACACTGGTTCTGATTTTCCTTT
Source organism: uncultured SAR86 cluster bacterium (assembly GCA_902514645.1). GTDB lineage: Bacteria > Pseudomonadota > Gammaproteobacteria > Magnimaribacterales > AG-339-G14 > MEDG-81. Next base: position 1,836 of record CABXRO010000019.1, on the reverse strand, counting down.
TACAGATATCAAATCAAGTTCAAAGCATTTAAATTCTTCACTTGATATTTCTTTGACAGTTTCTTCTCCAAGAATAATTTGCATTCCATAATTACCTGATTGTCCCTCTAATCTAGATGCTAAATTAACAGCGTCTCCTAAAACAGTATAATCAAACCTTTTGTCTGATCCCATATTTCCGACTATACAATCGCCTGAGTTTATTCCAATTCCAACAGACAATTTATCTTCCTCAGCTCTACCGAGATCAAAGTTTAATTTTTCCAAAGCTTTACTCATGGCAAATGCAGCTGCAATTGATTTTTCCCTATGATTTTCATCTTCAGAAGGAGCATTCCAAAAAGCCATGATACAGTCGCCCATGTACTTATCTATCGTTCCATCAAATTTAAGAATTTCATTTGATAAAACAGTTAGCAGATTGTTTATTAAGTCTGTAAGCGCTTCTGGATCTCCTTTATATTTTTCAGAAATAGAAGTAAATCCTCGAATATCTGAGAATAAAAAAGTCATCTCTTTTCTTTCCCCTCCAAGTTTCAAAGATTCACTTGATTTAGCAAGTTTCTCAACCATAACTGGTGACATATATTGCGAAAATGCGTTTCTGACCTTGCTTCTTTCTAGTTCAGTAAAAAGAAAGTTGAAAAAAGTGATTACCAAGTAGGACAATAAGCAAATTACTAGTGGCGATATAGGATCTAATAGGAAAAAATAGTTCTTAAAAATAAAGAAACTACCAAAAATAGAAATGCTATTTCCTAATAAAAAGATGACTAATCCACCAACTGGACCTAGAAATTGAATAAAAAAAGTAATAAGTAGGGCTAAAATCAATCCTGTAATAATTTCAAGGCCAAATATCCAATCTGGTCTTTGTAAAAACTGACCTGATAGTATTTGGTCAGTAAGATCTGCAATTATACTAACTCCAGGAATGTTATTTTCTAAAGGAGTTGATCTTAAATCAAATAATCCAGGAGCACTTGTCCCTACAATGAGAATTTTTCCTTCAAAAAATTCTCTAGGATATTTCGAACTCAATACATCTGATGCTGACAAAGAATTGACTGATTCTTTTGGATAATGAATCCACAGACTACCATCTTGATTTGTTGGAATTATTAAGTTTCCCAGTTTAACGTTATTAATACCAGTTTCTTCTCCAAAAGCACTCTCACCTGAGGCATTTGACGATTTTATTTGAAAAGTCGAGGCTCCAATTGCAACTCTTAATAGTTCTAGAGATAGTGAGGGAATTAGTGTTCCATCAATATTTTCAAATAAAGGTAATCTTCTTATAGTTGAATCATTGTCACCTATACTCATACTGCCAATTCCTGATGCAGACTCATCTAAATTTTTTAAATTAGTTTGAACTCCACTGAAGTTAATCAAAAATTTTCTAGGATTGTCACCTTGCTCTATTAGACCAAATTTCATCTTAAATTCATTTCTTAGGCTATTACTTGGGATAGCACCCAATACAACTGTTCCATGATCTCTTATTGAATTTGCAAAAACATCATCATTGTTTGGAATTTTTTGAAGTACGTTTACTAGCGTATCGTTTTCTCCATAAAGTTTGATTAACTCTTTTGTACCCGTTCTATCTGATTCTGCGAAAACAATATCAAATCCTAAAGCGGCGGCAAGATATGTTTTGTCGACTAATTTAGCCATTACAGATCTTGACCAAGGCCATTGACCTAATTCGGCTAAAGATTTTTCATCAATATCAATGATCAACACATTATTTGCTGTAAGAGATTCTCTTGGTGAAATATTTTGAAATAAGTCAAATGATGTATTTCTCAAAGAACTGAATGCACTTAAGGG
>CABXRO010000018.1 GCA_902514645.1 uncultured SAR86 cluster bacterium | reverse complement strand
CCAGGTTTAGAAGAAAAATCATCCATTTCATTGTTCATCAAGATTCCCGTTCCAGTCGGAACTATTCCCGATCCGTAAGCAGTATTAAGAGTATAAGTGTTACTCACTGCATTTCCCCACTTATCAATTATTGAAAAATGAGTAGTTTCCTCACTTTCAGAAATATTAACTTCAATTTTTGGAGGTTTTTTACCTTTCTGAATTTTTTTAAAAATCGTTCTTGCATACTCTTTTGAAGTCAATAACTCTTGAGGAACATTATAAAAATCTGGATCTCCTAAAAATTTTGCCCTATCGTGATAAACAAAATCCATCGCTGAAACCAAGAGTTTTAAATATTTTACAGAATTATGATTCAAGGTATTAATTTCTATATTTTCCAGAATATTTAGCATTTGAATCAATGCGATACCTCCAGAACTAGGAGGAGGCATAGAACAAATCTTTAAAGTTCGGTAATTTTTACAAATAGGATCGAGTACCCTCAATTTATATTGTCTTAAATCGTCTATGCTTAAAATTCCATTATTTTCTCTGAAAAATTTTGATATCTTTTTTGCTGTTTCGCCAAAATAAAATTCTTTTTCTCCATTTTTTGAAATTCTATCTAATGTATTTGCAAGATTTTTCTGAATTAAAATATCTCCCTTCTTAAATCCATTTGGTTTAGTAAAAATTTGTTTTGCTTCAATATTTTTTGAAAATTTATCTTTATATTTATTTAAATTTTTTGCTTGAAATTTAGAAAGCCTAAAGCCATTTCTTGCGATTTCTATAGAAGGAGAAATTAATTTCTCTATATTTATGGAACCAAATTTTTTTGATGCATAGAACATTCCCGAAACTGTTCCTGGGACACCTGATGCTAAAGTCGAGTTTAAACTAAGACCTTTTATTACTTTTTCATTCTGATCAAGAAACATCTTCTCAAAGGATTTAATAGGAGCTCTTTCTCTGTAATCTAATGCAATCGTTTCATTTGTCTTTGACAAATGTATTAGCATAAAGCCTCCTCCTCCTAAATTTCCTGCAGATGGATTTACAACAGCCAAAGCAAATGAAACTGCAACTGCAGCGTCTATGGCATTGCCTCCTTCTTGCAATACTCTCATCCCAATGTCAGTAGCTATATGATGTCTAGTAGCTAGACCAAAAGGTTGGTCGGAAGATTTAGCACAGAAAGAGAGGAATAATAGTGATAAATAAACTATTATTATTTTTTTTAAAAAGCTTTTTTTATTCGGGTTTATCTTCAGTATGCCTCTCTCCATTGAAAATAGCAGCAAACTCTAAGATTTCATTTGATTCGTTAAATACTCTATGGAAAGCTCCATCTGGGACCGGAATTACATCGCCCTGTTTCACCTCAAACTTAGCGTCATCAATTTGCATTATGCCTATGCCTTTATAGAAAACGTATACTTCTTCTTGTCCAGAGTGTTTGTGACCAGAAGTACTCTTATCTGGATTCAATTTAGTAATGCTTGGCACAAGCTTTTTCAAAGAATTGTTATCTAAAACAATGTATCTGTCATCCTGTTTAACAATTTGCCAATTATTATCCATGACTAAATTATATATGATTCAAGTTTGTTTATCATTTTGCTAATATTCTCAGCTTGTGAAATTTCCCTACCCAAAACAATATAATCGGTATTTTCCTCAATCGCCATTTCTAAAGATGCAACTCTTGTTTGATCGCCTTTTTCTTGTTGAATTCTTATTCCTGGAGTTACGGTTAAGAAGTCTAAACCAAAATTTTTTTTAAGCTTTCTTACCTCATGGACAGAACAAACAACTCCATCAAGGGAAGCTTTCTTAGCTAAAAGAGACAGTTCTGAAACCAGTGAATTCGTATCCTTTGTTATGCCTATTTCTTTCAAATGACTATCTTTTAAACTTGTTAGAACTGTGACGCCTATTAACAGGTTTTCTTTATCAGAAGCAAGCTGCGCCTCTTTTGCTGCCTGAATCATCTCTGTTCCTCCCAAAAGGTGAATGTTTGTCATCCACACGCCTAGTGCAAATACATTTTTAAGAGCTTTATAAACTGTATTTGGAATGTCATGAAATTTTAAATCAAGAAAGACTTCAAAGCCTAATTGATGAAATCTATCTAAAATTTTAGGACCTTCGGCGGAATAGAGTTGTTTACCAACTTTTAACCTAAATTTTTCTGGATCAAGATTATTGCAAACTGACATTGCTTGGTCGTAAGAGTCGAAATCAAGAGCAACTATTACTTGTTTAGACCTTAGATGAATCATTGTCTTCTTTATTTTTTTTGTTTTTTCTAATCAAAATAGGAAGTTGAAAAAAGAAAGATACAATAGCTCCAATAAAAAGAGCACACATAACTGCGAAGCCTTTTGTAATACCGCCTATCTTTGTAAAGAATAGATCAAGCTCAATTAGATCAGAGTTTAAATTAGTAAAAATTACAAATGCACTTATTAAGATAATCAGAAATATGAAATAGAAATATTTCATATCATTATTTTAGCATAATCTTAATTTACCCTTTGTTTTAATAATTTTGAAGCTCTAAAGTAAGGAATAGACCTTTTTGGAAGCTCAATAGATTCTCCAGATTTTGGGTTTCTTGCTCTAATTGATTTACGATCTCTTATACAAAAAGAACCAAAACCTCTAATTTCTATTCTTTGTCTTTTCTTAAGAGACTCAACAATTAACTTTTGTATTAAATCAACCGATATGGATATATCAATTTCACTATAATCACTAAGGCTTTCTGATAATAAATCAACAAAGTCTGATTTTTTCATTTATTCTTTCGAAGAGTCTTCAATCTCTTCTTGAATAAGATCACCTATTGATGTTTTAGTTTCTGATTCAATCTTTTTATTTTTTGATATATTTTCTTTTAAGATTTCTTTTTCTTCAGATTTTTCCAAGGCAAAGACGGATAGATTAATTTGTCTATTTTTTCTATCAATAGATGTAACTAAGGAAGTAATAGAGTCACCCTCAGAAGGCATATTTTCTTTGAATTCCTTTAGTTTGATTTTTCCAGTTACTTCTTCTGATAGGCTGATAAAGATGTTTTCTTCTCCTAAAGAACTAACAGTACCGGTTAACTTAGTACCCTTAGAATTATCTTTTGCAAATGAATCAAAAATATCTTCTGAAAGTTGTTTTATGCCCAGAGAAATTCTCTCTTTATGGGGATCAATGCCTAAAATTACTGACTCTACTTCTTGCCCTTTAGAGTAGCTTTTAACTGCTTCTTCTTCAGATAAAGTCCAAGAAAGGTCTGAGAGGTGAACTAAGCCATCAATATTTCCTTCCAGTCCTATGAACATCCCAAAATCAGTAATTGATCTAACCTCACCTTTAACCACATCGCCCAAACTGTTGTTTTCCGAGAAAGTGAGCCAAGGATTTTCCTTACATTGTTTCATGCCTAAAGAAACTCTCCTTTTTTCAATGTCAATTTCTAAAACCATTAAGTCGACTTCGTCTCCGATAGAAACAACTTTTGAGGGATGAATTGCTTTATTTGTCCAGTCTATTTCAGAAATGTGAACTAAGCCTTCTGTATTTGAATCTAACTCTGCGAAAAAACCGTATTCTGCAATACTTGTTACCTTGCCTTTATGAATAGAATTTACCGGATAAGAATCTCTGATATTCTCCCAAGGATCTGACGTGAGTTGCTTTAAACCAAGAGAAATTCTAGATTTTTCTTTATCAAAGTTTGTTACCTTAAAATCTAACTTATCTCCTACATTTAATATCTCTGAAGGATGATTTATTCTCTTCCAAGTTATATCTGTAATGTGAAGTAACCCATCTACTCCACCTAAATCAACAAAAGCTCCATAATCTGTTAAATTTTTAACGGTTCCAGCAATTAAAGATCCTTCCTGTATTGTGGCAAATATTTTTTCTCTTTCTTCTGAATTTAGATCTTCCTGAACAGCTTTTCTTGACAAAACAACGTTACTCTTTTCTTTATCAAGCTTTATGACTTTGAAGTCTTGAAAAGATTTTTCTAGATGATCAAAACTATCTAGCGGTCTTGAATCAACAAGAGAACCAGGAAGAAATGCTCTTACTCCGGCCACATCAACTGTCATACCTCCTCTTACCTTTCCGGAAATGTAACCTTTTATAATAGAGCCAGTCTCTAAGGCCTCTTCAAGATTTTTCCAACTTTCATCATGCATTGCTCTAATTCTAGAAACTCTCGTGGAGCCATGACCATCTTCGACAGCTTCTAAGGAAACTTTAACTTCATCGCCTAATGATAGTTCTCCATCAACTTCGTCTGCTAAAAATTCTGTTCTGGGAATTAATGATTCAGATTTCAATCCTACGTGTACCGTTACCCAATCTGGAGTTAAATCCACGATTACTCCTGAAATTAAAGCGCCTTGTTCAAAGTTCAAAGTTGTAAGACTTTCGTCTAAAAGTTTTTCAAATGCTGTTTCTGTCATAATTTTTTAAAATTCTCCATTACCTTTTCTTCTACTTCTTGAATACTCAAATTACTTGAATCAATAATCAGCGAGCCGTTAGCTGGTTTTAAAGGAGAAATTTTTCTATACATATCTTCTTCATCCCTTTGCTTAATTAGTTCTAAAAGGTCGTGCATGATAACGCTCATGCCCTTTTCTTTCAACTGATTAGCCCTTCTTTCTGCTCTAACTTCAGGAGATGCCTGTAGAAATACTTTTAAGGCTGCTTCAGGGAAAATAATGGTTCCCATGTCTCTACCATCAGCAATGAGTCCTTTTTCGGAATCGTAAGCATTTCTTTGAATTTTAATTATCGCATTTCTAATTTCTTCTTCTTTAGCAAGTTCCGATGCTCTAGATGCAATATCTTCATTTCTAAGTTCTTTTCCTAGAACCCTTTCATTCAATTCTATTTCACAAATTGCCTCTTTAAAATTCGTAAGAAGTTTAATTTTTGATTTGTTTAAAAATAGGACTATTTCTTGTGAAGACCCTAACTTTTCTTCTAAACTTAAATGCCCAACAAGTCTGTAAAGAAGTCCGCTATCGAGGACATTCCACCTCAGCCTTTCAGCTAGTGAAAATGCAAGAGTTCCTTTTCCAACTCCGCTAGGACCATCTATGGTTATGATGTTTTTAACTAACTTCAAAATTACATCCAAGCCTATTACCCAGATCAATAAATTCTGGGAAAGAAGTGTTGATACTCTCGGGTGAGGAAATTTCAATAGATGAACTGCTATTCAAGCCAGCTATTGCAAAAGACATAGCAATCCTGTGATCGTAGAAAGTCTCAGCTAAAAAGTTTGGTGATTTGAAATCTTTACCCATGCCTTCAATACAAAAAACGTCACCATCCAAAAAGTTTTTTACCTTCATTTTATCTAAGCCAGCTTGCATAGCTTTCAACCTATCGCTTTCCTTATGCTTTAATTCTTCTATCTCTTTGAAACTTGAAATACCTTCTGCAAAAGAACTCGCAACAAATAATATAGGGAGTTCATCAATTAGATTAGCCACGTCATCTGATGACACTTCACAAGAGTTTAGAACAGAACTTTTTATATTCAAGTCTGCAATAGGTTCTTTCCCAAATGAAGAATGATTAAATACTTGGATATCTCCGCCCATTTCTATCAATTTATTTAAAAGAGCAATTCGAGTAGGATTCATGCCAACTTCTCTGAGAGTAATATCTGAATTCTTTAAAATTAAAGCTGCAACAATAAAAAAAGCTGAAGAAGAAAAGTCTCCAGGTATTTCTATTATTTGAGGAGTAAATTTGTCAGTTTTTTTTAATACTGTTTCTTTTTCTGAATAATTAATACTCGCTCCAAAATATTCAAACATCCTTTCAGTATGATCTCTAGATGTAGAATGTTCTATAATTTTTGTATCGCCTTGTGCACCAAGACCAGCAAATAAAATTGCGGATTTCACTTGGGCGCTTGCAACTGGCATTTCGTAATTTATTCCATCTATATTCTCAGAAGGAGTAATTTGCAAAGGAAGAGTATTTTCTTTTGAACCACATATGTTAACTCCCATCTTTATTAAAGGCTCTATTATTCTTTTCATTGGTCTTTTGGAAAGAGACTCGTCTCCTGTGAGACTTGAAGGGAAATCCTGTATTGATAATAATCCGGACATCAACCTAATTCCTGTTCCAGAATTACCAAAATAAAGTTGTTTTTTAGATTCCTTTAAACCTCTGAATCCCTTACCTTCTACAAAATAAGAATCATTTTTTTTATAAATGCTTATACCAAGTTGTTTAAGGGAGTTAAGAGTATTAATTACATCTTCACTCTCTTGAAGATTAGATATTTTAGAAGTGCCGTCTGAAATTGAAGCACATATCAATGCTCTATGAGATATGGACTTATCGCCAGGAATTTTTATTTCTCCATGAAGTCCTTCGGAAGATTTAGAAATGAGTTTCATCTGTTTAAAGATTCTTTGGTCTTTTTAATTTTTTTTAAATGCTCTTTTAATTTTCTTCCGTTATCTTGGAGAATGAATGTTTTAATTTTATTAATTTCTTTTTCAATTTCATTTATATCTTTCAATAAATTATTTTTATTTAGAGAAAAAATATTTTCCCACATCACAGGATCGCTTTCTGCAATTCTAGTGAAATCTTTTAAGCCCCCGCCGATAAATTTTTTGTATTCAGATGTATTTCTTTTTGAAAAAAGAGAAATTAAGCTAAAAGCCACAACATGGGGAAGATGACTTGTTAAAGAAAATATTTTGTCATGTAATTTTGGATCTAGATTATGAGTTTTTGATCCTAACTCAAACCAAAATTCTTTGCATTTTTGCAAAGTAGGAATGCTTAATCCTTCATGCTTGGAAATTGTTGTAATTTTATCTGTAAATAAGTCTTGATTTGAATTTAAAAATCCGCTTTTTTCAGACCCTGCAATGGGGTGAGATAAAATAAATTTCGATTCAAGCTTGTTCTTTTTAATTTTATTCAATAAGGATTTTTTTACACTAGTGCAATCAGTAATAAAGTCAGCTTTATGAAAAAAATCTAAATATTTATCAAAATTATTGATAATAACTTTAGGTGGTAAAGCAACAATTACAAAAAGTTTTTTTGTACTATCAATTTTTTCTGAGCTACCGATTATAATTTTTGATTTTTTTGCGTAATTTAAATGGGATTTACTCTTTTCAATAGCTAAAACTTCAAAACCATTTTTTGAAAGTCTTTTTGCTACAGAACCTCCGATTAATCCAAGACCAATAATTAAAAACTGGATATTTTTTTTATTTTTTAGAAAGGTCTTTTTCATAGTCCTCTAATACTTGGAGAAAAAAATCCATCTCTTCTTCGGTACCAATTGAAACTCTCAAATGCTGAGGCATTTCATATACTTTCAATGATCTGAGGATAACTCCCTTTTCTAAAAAATATTGAAAAGCAACATCAGAGTCTTGCTTGGCATCAAAAGAAATAAAATTTCCCCAAGATTCGATAAAGTTGTAATCAAGTTCAGTGAAGGCTTTTTTTACTCTGTCCATGCCGGAAGAATTAATTTTTACGGATTTACTAATGTGTTCTAGATCAGAAAGAGCAACTTTTCCTAAATCTAAGGCAAGTGAGTTCGCGTTAAAAGGCTGTCTGACTCTATTAATATAGTCAGATAACTCAGGATTGGAAACGCAAAAGCCTAATCTTAATGCTGCCAATCCATGAGCTTTAGAAAAACTTCGTGAGATTACTAAATTAGGATGATCATCAATTAATGAAAAAGGAATATCAAACTCTGTGCCTTCTATGTACTCGTAATAAGCTTGGTCAAGAAAAACCAAGATATCATTGGGTAAATTATCCAAAAAGTCATTAATCTCTAGAAGAGTTTTTGCTGTTCCGGTTGGATTATTTGGGGAGGCGACAAAGATAACTTTTGTTTTGTCATCAACTAAATCAGACATTAATTCTAAATCATGACCCCAATTTTTTGCTTTGGATTTTACTGGAATAGCTCCTGTTGCTTTTATAGCTAATGGATAAATAGCAAAACCATGTTGTGAATAAATTGCTTTTTTTCCTTCTCCCAAAAAACACCTAGAGACAAACTCAATTAAATCATTTGAGCCATTACCTACGGTTATTTGATTTGGACTTACGTTGTATTTTTTTGATATAGCTTCCTTTAATTCATGTGCGTTTCCGTCAGGATATCTGTTTAATTCGGATGAATAACTATTCATTTTCCCCTGAAGCAAATCTAAAGCTTTTGGGCTTGGTCCCAAAGGGTTTTCGTTACTAGCTAGTTTAATCATTTTTTCTAGACCTAATTTCTTTTGAGTATGTTCTAGGGGTAACCCTGGTTCATAGGGTTTAAGTCCGAGAACACCTTGATTGAGATTTTCTAAAAAAGAATTTTTCATAGATTAGTAAGCTGCTGGATAGGAACCCAAAACTTTTAGGTCATAACTAACTTTTTGAAGTTCTTTAAATAATTTTAAGACATTATTATCTGAGGCATGTCCAGAGAACTCTAAAAAGAAAGAATATTGCCACTTATTTTTCTTAACTGGTCTGGATAAGATATTTGTGAGATTGATTTTATTCTTATTTACTATTTGTAAAACTTTTAACAAAGCCCCTTGTTCATTATTTAAACTTAAACTTATTGACGTTTTATCGTCAGAGGTTTTTCCTGGAAATTCATTTCCAATTACTAAAAATCTAGTTGTATTAGTTACTTGATCTTGAATTTTTTCTTTCAATAAATTCAAAGAATAAATCTCAGATATTTTTACTGGTCCTATAGAGGCTTTTCCAGATTTATTCCTAATCAACTGGGCTGCTTTGGCAGAACTTTCAGCTTCAATAATTTTAGCTCCAGGTAGATTTTTACCTAGCCAGTTACGACATTGAGCAAGAGCTTGAGGATGTCCATAAACAGTTTTTATTTTCTTTATATTTTTTTCAGATGAAATAAGACAATGTTCGACAGCCAATTCCAATTCTGAACAAATTTTTAAGTTACTTTCTACCAGATGATCTAAAGATTGATTCACCATACCTTCAATTGAATTTTCAAAAGGTAACATTCCGTAGGAATTTTTATCTTTGGAAACTTCTTTAAAAATATCTCGAATATTTTCTGTCTCAAGCTTTTCAACAGAATTTCCAAAATGCATTGTTGTTGCAATTTCTGAAAAAGTACCTTTAGGACCCAGATAATAAACTTTAATTTTTTTTTCAAGTGTAAAGCACGCTGAAATAATTTCTTTAAAAATAAATTTAATATTTTCGGAGGGAATAGAACTTTTATTTTTCTTTTGTAGAGTCTTTATTAAACTTGATTCTCTGTCCGGCCTGTAAAATGTTTTGTCACCAGATTTCTTTTTTATTTTTCCAGCGTTTATAACAAGCTTTGATCTTTCGTGAATGAGATTGAGAAGTTTTTGGTCAATTTGATCAATTTCTTTTCTATTATCGTTTAAATTTTTTGGTAGATTTTTTTCAGCCATTATTTTTTTCAAATTCTTTCATAAAATCTAACAAAGCATCCACTCCTTCTTCTGGAACTCCGTTGTAAATACTAGCTCTCATACCGCCGACAGACCTATGACCTGCAAGGTTTAATAATCCATTTTCTTCAGACTCTTCTAAAAACTTGTTATTTAAAGAATCTTCTCCCAGTAGAAATGGAACATTCATAATAGATCTTGATTCTTTATCTACATCATTTTTATAAAAATCGCTTTGGTCGATGTAAGAATAAAGTTTATTAGCTTTTGACTCGTTAACATTCTTTTGGTTCGTAAGGCCCCCATTCTTTTTTAACCATTTAAAAACCATACCTGATAAGTACCAGGCAAATGTAGGTGGGGTGTTATACATTGAGTCTGAATCAGCATAGGTCTTATATTGCATCATAGCTGGTAGAGTATCTTTTTTCTTAAGTAGCTCTTTTTTTATAACAATAATAGCTAATCCAGAGGGGCCTATATTTTTTTGAGCCCCCGCGTAGAGCATACTGAATTTTGTAACGTCAAGAGGTTCAGAAAGAATACAAGAAGAACAGTCTGCAATAAGACTTCTTTTTGGAAGGTTGTCTAAGTTCCTAAGACAAACTCCATCGATCGTTTCGTTTAATACAAGATGAGTAAAAATAGAATCAGGGTGTATTTTCCAGGTATCAGGTTTTGGATATTTTTTATAAGATAAATCTGCTGAGGATGCAGAGATTTCTACCTGTCCAAATTTTCTTGCTTCTTTAATAGCCTTCTTGGACCACTGTCCAACATCAAGATAACTACATAAGGCCTGATTATTGTCTAAAAGATTCATTGGAATCATTGAAAATTGGAGGGAAGCACCTCCTTGTATAAAAAGTACTTCGTAGTCATCATTTATTTCCAATAAATCAATAAAATCTTGTTTTGCCGTTTCAGCAATCTCAACAAACTCCTTACTTCTGTGACTCATTTCCATGACAGATAAACCTTTTCCTTGCCAATCAGGTATTTCTGCATTTAATTGATCCAAAACTTCATTTGGAAGCGCTGCAGGTCCTGCACAAAAGTTATAATTTCTAGACATAGTTAAATTATTTACGAATCAATAGCTAATGCAAGTCCGTTTAGAGCCTCATCTTCTTTAAGCTTGATCACTCTTACGCCTTGGGTATTTCTGCCGATTAAACTGATTTCTGATACTTTGGTCCTTACAAGCATTCCTTTGTTGGTGATAAGAATAACTTCATCCATTTCGTTCACTTCTTTAGCAGAAATTAAATCTCCGTTCCTATTGGAAGTCTGCATAGCTATAACTCCTTTAGCTCCTCTTTTGGTTTTTCTAAAATCATTAACTTTTGATCTTTTCCCATATCCATTTTCTGAAACGGTTAATATCTCAGATTCTTTAGAAGGTTTTAATAAAGAGATTACTTTTTGGTCTCCATCTAAAGTGATGCCTTTGACTCCTCGGGTGTCTCTACCCATCGATCTAGCATCTACCTCGTTGAAAAATACTGCTTTTCCAGCATTAGAAACTACCATTAAATCAGCGCTGCCGTCAGTCAAAAGAGTGCCAACAAGCTCATCATTATCATCAAGTTTTATTGCTCGCTTGCCATTCTTTCTGGGCTTTTTAAATTCCGAAAGGGGAGTTTTTTTAACTATCCCATTTTGCGTTGCCATGAATACATACGCTTCGCCTTCAAAAGACTCTATATCTAGGAGGCTAGTAACTCTTTCTGATTCATCTAAATCAATAAGATTAACAAGCGGTCTTCCTTTTGCAGTTCTGGAGGCTTGAGGAATTTCATAGACTTTAAGCCAATAAACTTTTCCTGAGTTTGAAAAACATAAAAGAGTTCTATGAGTGTTAGCAACTATCAATTGTTCGACAAAATCTTCATCTTTAACTGATGCAGCTGTTTTGCCCACACCACCTCTTCTTTGTGATTGATATACCTCAAGAGGTTGAGTTTTTGCGTAGCCCATATTCGAAATGGTGACAACCATATCTTCAGGTTTTATTAAATCTTCAGTAGAGAGATCTAATTTATCCTCGATAGGAGTTTTTCTTTCGTCGCCGAATTCTTCCTTAACGGATAATAGTTCTTCTTCAATAACTTCTTGTAGCTTTTTAGGATTTTCTAGAATCTCATTCAAGGAAGCTATGTCTTGAAGTACCTCTTCATACTCTTTAATTAAATTGTCTTGCTCTAAACCAGTAAGTCTTTGTAGTCTTAAATCTAAAATAGCTTGGGCTTGTTTTGAAGAAAGTTTGTAGCTAGATCCTGAAAGACCGAATTCTTCAAAAATATCCTCAGGTCGAGTATCAATTGAACCTGCTTTTTTTAATAAGTTGTTTATCAAGGTAGATTTCCATTTTTTGGCTAGTAGTTTACTTTTAGCTTCGTAAGGATCCTTAGATTTTTTAATTAAATCAATTATTGGATCAATGTTAGAAAGAGCAATTGTTAAACCTTCTAAAATATGACCTCTGTCTTTTGACTTTGCTAAATCAAAAGCTGTTCTTCTTGAAACTACAGACCGTCTATGACTTAAAAATATTTCAAGAAGCTCCTTTAAATTTAAGACTTTTGGAACTCGATCAACAATGGCGACATTGTTTATACCAAATGAGGTTTCCAGTTGAGACTGAGCATACAAATTATTTAAGATTACTTCGGGATTTTGACCGGTTTTCAGATCTACAACTATTCTGACCCCTTCTCTATCCGATTCATCTCGAATTTCCGATATCCCATCAATTTTTTTATCTTTCGAAAGGTCCGCAATTTTTTCTACTAAGTTAGCCTTATTAACTTGATAAGGAATTTCAGAAATGATTAATCTGCCTTTTTCATTTTTCTCATTTTTAATTTCTACTTTGGCTCTGAGAACTACTTTGCCTCTTCCAGTCTTGGCAGCTTCAATAGCACCCGCCTTTCCATTTATGATTCCTCCTGTTGGAAAGTCAGGTCCTGGAATAATAGTTACTAATTCATCGATGGAAATTTCTGGATTCTTTAAAATTGCCAAAGCTCCGTCAATCGTTTCACTTAAATTATGAGGAAGAATATTGGTGGCTAATCCTACAGCAATACCGGAAGATCCGTTTACCAATAAATTAGGATATGACGCTGGAAGTACTTCTGGAATTAGTTCGGTACCATCATAATTCTCAACATAATCAACAGTTTCTTTATTGATGTCATTGAGAAGAGCGTTACTAATTTTTGCCATGCGAGCTTCGGTATATCTCATAGCTGCTGCTCCATCTCCATCCATAGATCCAAAATTACCTTGGCCATCAACTAAGGGGTAACGCAAACTAAATTCCTGAGCCATTCTGACCACTGTCTGATAGATTGCTGAATCTCCATGGGGATGATACTTACCCATTACTTCACCAACAATTCTCGCAGATTTTAAATGCGGTCTGTTCCATTCGTTGTTGAGTTTAAACATAGCGTAAAGAGTTCTTCTGTGAACAGGTTTTAAGCCGTCCCTAGCGTCAGGCAAAGCTCTCCCAACGATTACGCTCATTGCATAATCCATATAAGAACTCTTTAATTCATCCGTAATATTAACGGGAATTACATCTTCTGTTATGTCATCCATAGAGAAAAAATAATGAAAAACTAATGAAGTTTATAGTGAAAATAGTGACTCATTTAATGTTATTATTTTACCATTTTATGGGTGTTTTAGCTCTTAAAAATGGGGCTTTAAGTCTTGAATTCGGAGACCAGAGTTGAAATGGATTCTTTAGCATCTCCAAACAACATTCTTGAATTTTCTTTTAAAAAAAGCGGGTTATCAATACCAGCAAAACCTGCAGCCATACTTCTTTTTAAAACAAATACCGTCTTTGCTCTATCAACTTCAATAACTGGCATTCCATATATAGGACTTCCTTCGTTTTCTCTGGCATCCGGATTTACAACATCGTTTGCCCCAATTACTATGCATACATCAACAGTATCCATTAAAGGGTTAACGTCATCCGGTTCAGCTAAAACATCATAAGAAACATTAGCCTCTGCAAGAAGAACGTTCATGTGTCCGGGCATTCTTCCGGCTACAGGATGAATTGCGTATTTGACCTCGCAACCATTATCTTCAAGTAGCTCACCTAGTTCCCTTACAACGTGTTGCGCTTGTGAAACTGCCATTCCATAACCAGGAACAACTAAAACAGAATTTGCAGCTTCTAAAATAAGATAGGCATCCTCGGCTGTAATAGGTTTAACTTCTCCTTGAATTTGTCCGCTCCCTTCTGATGAAGAAGTAGCTGCTCCAAAACCTCCAAACAGAACATTTGATAATGACCTATTCATTGCCTTACACATAATATTAGTAAGTATAAGTCCGCTTGCTCCAACCAAAGCTCCAGCAACTATTAGCACATTGTTATTAATTACAAAACCAGCTGATGAAGCTGCAAGGCCAGAGTAACTATTTAATAATGCAATGACTACTGGCATATCAGCCCCGCCAATTGGTGCAGTTAAAAGCACGCCCAGTATTAAAGTCACACCAATTAGAATAAAAAGAATAGTTTGAGAGGAAATATTCAATAAGCCTGTATATATGATTAATTCAAGAACCAAGAGTATGGCAACTAATAATAAAGCTGATAAGACAAATCTTTGACCAAATAGGATAAGTGGCTTACCGGAAATAATTTCGGATAACTTTCCAAAAGCTACAAGACTTCCTGAGAAAGTTATTCCACCTATCAGAACAGTAAATGAAATTGCGATTATCTGAATGAGAGTCGAGCTGGATGGATTAATGAATTCAGCAACTCCGACCAATAGGCTAGCAATTCCTCCAAAACCATTAAACAAAGCAACTAATTCTGGCATTGAAGTCATTTTGACAAGCGAAGATGCCAAAACTCCAACAACCAAACCACCAAAAAGAGCTATTAATAAATATTCATAAGCAATAATTTCGTTTTGAGCTAGAGTAACTAAGATTGCAATCAACATTCCCGATGCAGAAACAAGATTTCCTCTTTGAGCCGTCTCAGGTGAACTAAGCATTTTCAAACCAAAGATGAATAAAATGGAAGCAAAAATGTAAGCCAAATTTACGAAAATTGAAGATTGAAAAAAGTCGATCATTTTTTCTTAAACATTTTTAACATTCTGTTTGTTACCAAATAGCCTCCAACAACATTTATCGAAGCAAAGAAAACGGCAAAAGTACCTACTAAAATTGATGAAAATGTACCCTCTCCTCCCGAAGCTAAAAGAGCTCCAACAATAGTAATTCCTGATATTGCGTTGGCTCCTGACATTAAAGGAGTATGAAGTGTCGATGGCACTTTATTAATTAGCTCAAAACCCAAAAAAATTGAGAGTACAAGAACAAACAAAAGTAATACTAGCAATGCCTGGGGTTCCATTTAACTCATTATCTCCTTTATGGTTTTGTTTATATATTCTTTTTCATGAGAAACAAGACAAATTGATAGAATTTCGTCTGCAACATCAAGATTTAATTCTTTATCTTCTTCATTCCAAAATTCATCAATCAAATTGAATATGTTTGAAGAATAAACTTGACTTGAATGAAAAGGAAGTTCGCCGGGAAGATTAGTATTCCCAACTATTTTTACGCCATTTAGATCAACGGTTTCATTTGGAATAGATCCTTCAACATTACCTCCCGTTCCCACGGCCATATCTACTATTACTGAACCTTGATTCATAGCAGAAACCATTTCACTTGTGACAAGTGTTGGAGCCGGCCTTCCGAAGACTTGAGCTGTAGTGATTACAATATCGGAGGAGGCGCAAACTTTTTTCATCCCTTCTCTTTGCATTTCAATTTGTTCTGGTGTTAATTCTTTTGCATATCCTTGTTCAGTCTCTCCTGTTTCTCCGATATCTATTTTTACAAAACGAGCTCCCAAAGACTTCACTTGTTCTTCTACCACGGGTCGGGTGTCAAATGCTTCTACCTTTGCGCCTAATCTTTTAGCTGTTGCAATTGCTTGGAGTCCAGCAACGCCTACTCCAATGATAAATACTTTCGAAGGAGAGATTGTACCTGCAGCAGTCATCATCATCGGTAATGCTTTTTGAAGTTCTTGTGAAGCGATGATGACTGCAGAGTATCCGGCCAAATTTGCTTGTGAACTTAAAGCATCCATCTTTTGAG
>CABXRO010000017.1 GCA_902514645.1 uncultured SAR86 cluster bacterium | reverse complement strand
AAAAAAGTTACGAAAACTAAAACTATCAATATTAAGAATAAAAAATTTTTCATCTTTTTAAAAACACCTTAAAAATTAAATTGTAAGATAAAATCATCTTTTCAAAAGAAAAATATGCATAATCTTGACGAAGTTGAGTTGATTATAGGAAATTCTGGAAGAAATTTTTCAGGCGTTACTTCAATTACAATTCAGCTGCTTAAATACCAAATAAAAGAAGTAAATTTAGTAGTTCTAGGCTCCGCTTTTATTCCAGACAACTTCAAAACGATTAATTTTTATCAGTTTATACAGCTTACAAGAAAGGCACTTTCTTCAGGAAAACATAGAGTCTTTTTTGCTCGTAGAAATGATGAAATGATTCAAGGTTTAATAGCAAAATATATTTTTGGTTCAAAAATAAAAATTATTTTTTTATCAACCGCTCAACGAAATCATACAAAATTTACTAAATGGCTAATTTCTAAAATGGACAGTATAGTTTCAACCTCAGCAAAAGCTTCAAGCTATTTAATTGATAAACCGAGTATTATTATTCCTCATGGAATTGACTTAAATAGGTTTTTTCCACCCAAAGATAAACAAGAATCCTGGGCAAAATTAAATTTACCAGGAACTTTAGGCATTGGTATTTTTGGAAGGGTTAGGTATTCGAAAGGTATAGATATTCTTATAGATGCTGCAATTAAGGTTTTACCAAATTATCCTGATGCAACAGTAGTTATTTGCGGTGAAACTCAGATAGAAGATATGTCATATAAAAATAAAATGAAAATAAAAATCAACAAAGCTGATTTAGAAAACAGAATCATTTTTTTAGGAAAGAAAACTTTTGACGAACTTCCAAAATTATACCAAGGCATGTCCATCGTAACTGCTTTAAGTAGAAATGAAGGATATGGTCTTACTCCATTAGAAGGGATGGCATCTGGAGCGGCAGTCCTTACCAGCTCAGAGGGTGTTTGGGATGAAATTATTCGGGACGGAATAGATGGCTATGTTGTTGATACTGACGATGTAGAACAAACTAGTGAAAAATTAGATTTATTAATAAAAAATAGTTCTAAAACAAAAATCATGGGTGAAAATGCTGCAAAATACATATCAAAAAACTTTTCAATTGAAGCAGAAGCAAAAAAATTAATAAAACATATAAAAAATGTACAAAATACATAAATTAAATAAACTAATTTTGGTTTTATTTTTTTTAAAAAGTATTTCTATCTTTTCATCGGATTTAGTTAATTCTACCAATCATATTAAAACTATAGTTTTTGGAGCAGGTTGCTTTTGGAGTGTGGAAAAGAAATTTCAAGAAACCTACGGAGTTATCGACGTTGAATCAGGCTATGCAAATGGAACAAATATTGAACCTGTTTATAAAGAAATTATTAAAAGAGAAAATAGATTTAATCCAGATAATTATGCAGAGGTTGTAAAGGTGACTTACAACAATAATAAAACAAATCTAGAAAATCTTTTGAAAACATTTTTTGAAATGCATGATCCTACGCAAGAAAATCGTCAAGGAAATGATATTGGAGTTCAATATCGATCAGTAATTCTCACTTCATCAGAAGAAGAAATTATGCTTTCTAAAAAAATGAAAAACATTTACCAAAAACTTTTGAGTGAAAAAGGATATGGAACTATCAAAACAAATATCAAAGAATTAACTAATTTCTATTTAGCTGAAAATTATCATCAAGATTATTTAAAAAAGAATCCAAATGGATATTGCCCTGATAACTCAACAGGAATTGTTTTTTCTAAAAAACTAAAGCAAACCATCAATAATAAAAATATATTATCTGGTAAAAAAATTATCATTCTCGAAGCCGATGGATGTCCTTATTGTTATAAACTAAGAGAAGATGTTCTTAACGACTATCTAGGATCTATAGACTTACACTTTAGGAAATCAGATCAACTTGATGGACTTGATTTAAAAACTCCAACCTGGGCAACACCAACAATTTACTTTTTAGAAGGAGGTAAGGAAGTTTCATCCCACCAAGGTTATTTATCCAATAAGAAGTTTTATGAGGCATTAGGAAAATTTAAACTTGGAAAAACTGAAGCTTACAACGTAGCTTTTAATGAAGGTACTGATCCTACATATTGCAAGGAGTATGAACTTTTTAAAAACACTCCTGATGGTTTTTTTATTGATAAATTGAGTGGGGCTCCGCTTTTTAGCACTGAGCACAGATTTAATTCTAAAACAGGGTGGCTCTCCTTTACCGAGGCTGTGGAAGATTCCGTAACAGAACACATGGATTACAGTTATGGTATGGTTAGAGTAGAGATAAGATCTAAATCATCAGGTATTCATTTAGGACATGTATTCAATGATGGACCACATGGCAAACCAAGGTATTGCATTAATGCGACTGTGTTAGAATTCCTCCCGAATTTAGACACGTAGCTCAGTTGGTTAGAGTACTACCTTGACATGGTAGGGGTCCCCGGTTCGAGTCCGGGCGTGTCTACCAGATTTCTGGAGGTAAAAATGCTTGAATTTAATATTTTCAATTCTGCACAAATTTTTGATCAAATTTTTGCATTCGTTTGTGTTTATTTGCTAACGAGCCTTAATGCAAAAACCCGTTTCTATGGTTTTATTGTTGGTACTGTTGGCTTTATTCCTGGCGTTTATTTATTAATTGTTACGGAACTTTGGTGGCTATTAGCCTGTATGCCAATATGGGCTTATATCAATTATATTGGAATAGTAAATAATTATAGAGAGTACAAGAAAGCCAAAGTAACTTAAAAAGTATTTTTTTATAACTAAGTTTGCAGGTATTTTTCTATCATGAATAATCTTCTAAAGGCTTTTCTAAGATCCGATCATGCGGGAGAGGTTGGAGCTGTTTATATTTACAAAGGAATTCTTAAAATTGCTAAGGATCCAGAGTTAGTTAGTTTTTCTAAAAGACATTTAGTAACTGAAGAGTCTCATCTTCAAAAGATTGAAGCAGTACTCCCTAAAAAAGACAGGAGCAAATTAGTTTGGTTGTGGAAAGTCGCAGGCTTTTTACTTGGATTTCTCCCTGCACTATTTGGTCCAAAAATTGTCTTTGCTACTATTGAAGCTGTTGAAGCTTTCGTGGAAGAGCATTATGAAGAACAGCTTATATATCTTCGAGCTCAGCCAAATCAGAATCAAGAGCTAATAGATCTTTTACAGTCATGTCAGGATGATGAAATTGATCATAAACTTGAATCAGCTGAAAAAAAGAATTTAACACCAGGTATTTTTATTAAAATTTGGACCAAAATAGTGGGCAGCGGCTCAGCTTTCGCAGTCAAGGTAGCAAAAATTATCTAATAAAATTCCAGTTGCATTTTATCCTAATGCAAATATACTGTATATATATACAGTATTAATTATTTAACCTTAACATTTATGAATTTGAAGCATTTAGGGCAGATTGCAGACTCCGATAGAAATTTAGAAACACCTTTATTTTCTGAATATGTTCAGGTAGGTTGGCCAAGTCCTGCAGATGACTACATAGAAAAATCAATTGATTTACATCAACTCTTGATAAAAGCTCCAGCTGCTACTTATCTCGTTAGAGCAAACGGAGATTCCATGTTGAATGCAGGAATAAACAATGGCGCAATACTTATAGTTGATAGAAGCTTGGAACCTAAACATGGCGATATTGTCATTGCTTCAATTGATGGCGCCTATGCTTGTAAACGTCTTCAGTTAAAACCTAAGGTAGGTTTATTATCAGAAAATATTAAATATCCGCCAATTTTTTTAAAGGATGGGGAAGAGCTAGATATCATGGGAGTTGTTACTGCAGCAATAAATCAGTTTTAATATGTTTGCTTTAGTAGACTGCAATAGTTTTTATGCTTCATGCGAAAGGGTTTTTAGACCAGATCTTAGAACGAAACCAGTAGTTGTTTTATCAAATAATGATGGTTGCGTCGTTGCTTTGACTAAGGAAGCAAAAAATCTTGGAATCAAGATGTGCGATCCTTGGTTCAAAATAGAAAAGACATTCAAACAAAAAGGCGGAATCGCATTCTCATCTAATTACGAGTTATATGGTGATATTTCATCTCGAATCATGAGTATTTTAGAAGAGCTTGCTCCTAAAGTAGAAATTTATAGCATCGATGAAGCATTTCTTGATTTAACTGGCATAGCTAACTGTATGAACTTAGAAGAATTCGGTAGAGACTGTAAAAAAAAAATTATGCAATATACGGGGATGCCAGTTCGCGTTGGAATAGGTCCTACTAAAACCTTAGCCAAGGTCGCAAGTTACGGTGCTAAGCGTTATCCAATTACCCAAGGAGTAGTAGACATCACTGCGCTAGACAAAAGAACAAAGCTTATGAAGCTAATGCCTGTAAACGAAATATGGGGAGTAGGGCGAAGATTAAATAAGCGTCTCCTTTCCCAAAGAGTTTCAACTGCATTTAATTTAAGTCAGATGGACATAGGGCAGGTACGAAAACAATTTAGCATTATGTTGGTTAATACTATTAGAGAGTTAAGAGGAGAAACTTGTATTCCGTTGGACGATGCTCCTACATCAAAAAAACAAATAGTAGTTAGCAGAACTTTTGGTAAGCGAGTCACGAAGTTAGATTTTTTAGAAGAAGCAGTTAGCGACTACGCAGCTCGTGCGGCTGAAAAATTGAGGAAAGAAGGAAAGACTTGTAAAGTTATTTCTGTCTTTATCAGAACTAATCCTTTTAGAAAACAAGATACCCAACACAGAGAAATTAGATCAACCTCTCTTTTATATCCAACTAGCGATACTAGAGACTTGATTAAGTCTGCGAAGTTTTTATTGAAGGATTTATATCAAAAAGGATTTAACTACAATAAAGCTGGCATTATGCTAAGTGACTTTTATGACGAAACTGTATATCAGTTAGATTTATTTAAGAAAAAAGATAGAAATATCCAAGACTTTAAGATGATGAATCTAGTTGATCAAATTAATCAAAGTAATTTAGGCCCAGTCAGTTTCCTTGCACAAGGCATTAGAAAAGAATGGTCAATGAAAAGAGAATTACAATCTCCTAGATATACAACCAACTTAAAGGATATCTTGGCAGTCAATTAAAAATTATTTACCAGAAAACCAAACTACGTCAGAAGTGTATTCTTCTATCTTATTTTGAACCCCTAAAACAAGAGAAAAAAGAGCCATTCTTATTAAAAGTCCATTATCCGTTTGTCTATAAATAGCTAAATTAGGATTTTGATTTAAATCAGAATCTAATTCGTTTGCATCGGGACGAGAATCACGAGGAAGAGGATGCATGATAATAGTGTTAGGTTCACAATTTTTTGTATAAATTTCTTGGTTTAAAGACATTAATCCTTTGTATTTTCCAGATTCAGCTTTACTGGAAAATCTTTCTTCTTGAATTCGAGTCATGTAAATAATATCTACATCAGAAATTCCTTGCGATATATCATCGGTTTCAAAAAAATTTACAGAAGCTTTATTGAAAGCTTGTTTAATAGATGAAGGAAGTTTGAGCTTCTCGGGAGATATAAGATTTATAGTTACATTTTTATAAAGACAAAGTACTTTACATAAAGAATGTACAGCTCTTCCATATTTAAGGTCTCCTATAAGCGCAATTCTTAAACCATCAATTTTTTTACTTTTTGATTCAAGTTCTTTTTGTATTGTATAAAGATCTAACAAAGCCTGACTAGGATGTTCATTATCACCATCTCCTCCATTAATTACTGGAACTCTGGAAGCTTCTGCAAATTCGTTGACTGACCCTGCTTGATGATGTCTCATGACAATAATATCGCTATAACCACTAAGAACCCTTGAAGTATCGTAAAGAGATTCACCTTTAGCAAGAGAAGTAGCTTCTATCCCAGTAGTTTCTCTTACTTCTCCTCCAAGAATATTAAAAGCACTTCCAAAGCTTATCCTAGTTCTAGTACTGGGCTCAAAAAACATATTTGAAAGTATTGCGCCCTGCAGTACTCTAGTAATTCTTTCTCTTTTAGCATAGGGGGCTAAAGAGTCAGAAGTAGAAAATATTGTTTCTATATCAGTTCTTTCGAACTGATCTATGGAGAGAATATGACTTCCTAAGAAATCCATCGCAAAGCATTCTAGCATTAAATTATTTAAATTATAGAATTAATAGTTTTCAAAAATTCTTGTATTATTTAACTATGTCTAATGATTGTTTAATTCTAAATGGCAATGGAAAGCCTCTGAGTTATTTTCCTTTGTCAGCAGTTGATTGGAAAACTGCTGTTAAATTAGTTTTTACAAGAAATGTAATTGTTATAAAAGAACATCAAAATTGGGAAGTTAGATCTCCCTCACAATCTTTCAAAGTACCTAGCATTGTAATGCTGCGAAAGTATTATAAGTTTTCTAAAAAAGTAAAGTTTTCTAGATCTAATGTTTTTTTGAGAGATATGTTTACTTGTCAGTATTGTAAAAATGTTTTCGAAAAAAAAGACTTAACTATCGACCACATAATTCCTAAAAGTAAGGGGGGAGAAACTAATTGGCTAAACGTAACAACTTGTTGCAAGTCTTGTAATTTGTCCAAGGCAGATAAAATCATAGATCCATCGCCAGAGGTAAAAACACCTTCATTAAGAGACCTTATCAAAGGGCAAGAATCTTTAGGTACAAGAAAAATAGAAACAGATTGGCAAGAATATATTGTTGCTTGAATTAGTTTAAATAATCCCTTAGTACAGTCTCTGTTAAAATTTCAGGCAATATTACAGGAGCGCTATTTATATCTGGGTAATATACGTAAAGGGGTATGCTAGACCTTCCAAAACTAGCAAGCTTCTTAGCTATAACATCATTTTTGTTTGTCCAATCTGCCTCCAAATAATAAATGTTCTTTTCCTTAAAAAATCTTATTGTTTTTTTGGTTTTTAAAGCAACTCTTTCATTCACCTTACAAGTTATACACCAGTCAGCTGTGAAATTTAAAAAAACTGGTCCTTCAGCCAATCTCTCGATAAGTTCTGCATCACTAAAAACATTATTTCTCTCTTGGATGGTAGATTTACCTATCGGTAAAGTTAAAAATAAAGTAATGAATATTACAATGTAAGTTAAATTTCTAAATCTTAAAGTGTTTGGCGATGTCAAATTGAGTTGATTTAACCAATAGAAAAATACAATAAGAGAGATACCCAAAAGAACCAAAATTAGTTGAAAAGTATCTATTTGACTACTTAGAACCCATATTAACCAAATAGAAGTCAGGATCATTGGGAAAGCCATAAATTGTTTAAAAATTTCCATCCAATTTCCAGGTTTGGGAAGAACTTTTAAAATTCCTGGAAAAATTGATAAAACTATATATGGAAAGGCAAATCCAATACCCAATGAAAGAAAAATTAAGAAAGAAGAAAATCCAGGTTGTAAAATTGCAAAACCTAATGCTGAGCCCATGAATGGTGCAGTACATGGAGTAGCAACTATTACAGCGAGAAACCCTGTTCCAAAGGAATTGATGTAACTAGGAGCACTTATCCCTCTAGAGCCAAAGTTGAGAAAGGAATTTAGAAAATTTATATTTAGTAGAAAGAAACCAGCTAAAAATATAAAAAGAAAAATCAATAAACTAACAACTACAGGAGACTGAAGTTGATATCCCCATCCAATATCCATACCAAAACTTTTTAAAAGTACTACTGATAGACCGATCAAAATAAACATTAAAATTGATCCTGATGAAAAGGCAAAACCATGCAAAGAAGTTTCTGTCTTATTTTTTGAGTGATTGACAAAGTTTAAAATTTTCAATGAAATTACGGGGAAAACGCATGGCATCAAATTCAATAAAAGTCCGCCAATTAAAGAAAAGAAAATAGCTAATGTTAAAGAAATAAACTCAGGATCATTTATTTTCCCGGTATTTACTACTTCAGGAGATAGTTTTATTTCGTATGCTCCTTTATTTGTTTTTAAAATACCACCTGATAAAAATACCCCTTTGTCATTTTTGAGAAGTTGTATGCTTAGTTTGGACTCAGTATTATTCTCTTCAAAATCTTGTCCGATTGAATAATCTACGACATCTTTCAAAAATGGAAAAAAATAAGCATTTTTGATGTCAAAATTTAAATTTTTTAGATTTAGAACAAGTTTGCCATTTTCAATTATTGAATCAATTTTTGTATTTATTTTTTTAGGTATATTTTTTTTTATCTCTTTAATTAGCAAACTTTCATCTAAAAGAGGAGAGTCATTTCCACTATCTAACGTAAATTTAATTTTTCCTTCTTGGGGAATACAAACGTCTGCACAAACCAACCATTTGGAGGTAACAGAAATTTTATTTGTTTCTTTTATTTTGTTTGGAAGAGAGAGTTTAAAAAGAAGTTGTAATTCGTCGCTGTAACCAAAGGTTGTCAAAGGTGGATATGGAATTAATTCAGGAGTAGGCCAAATTGGTTGAGAAATTTTAAATCCTTCTGGAAGATCCCAGTCAAAAAATGCAGGATCTCCCGAATCTCCTGGATTTATCCAATAGGTATGCCAATCTTTTTCTAAGTTAAATTTAACTATTAAGTAGATTTCATTTTCATTAAAAATTACTTTTTTTTCAGGGATGACCTCAAAAGAAGAATTTGAGGCACTAAATTTACTATCAGGAAAAGCCTCAGTACTGAGAAATAAAAATGATAAAAGTAATAAAAATATATAGTTGTTAAGCCGTGCCATAATTTCTACTTACCAATTTTAAGTTAAAGCCTGCAACTTTACTTGCCTCTTCGATTCTTTTATCACTCTTAGTTGAAAAGATTATTTGCTCATTAGCAGGAATTATTAACCATGATCCCTGTTGTATTTCTTCTTCAAGTTGACCTGGACTCCAGCCAGTATAACCAAATGAAACGATAAAGTTTTTTGGAAAATCTTTATTTAGTAATGATTGGATAACATCCGGCCTAGAAGAGACTCCTAAATTTGAAGTTACTTCGTGAGTTTCATCATATTTTTTTTCTAAAGTATGAATTACAAATGGTGAGAAAGGTGTTACAGGCCCGCCTAGAAAGACCTTGTCATTATTCAGAATAGCCTCTAATTCTTTATCAGGCTTTAAAGAGAAATCTTTTAAATTTATATCAACTCTTTTGTTGATGATTATTCCGAATGAACCATCCTTATCATTTTTACATAGGTATATCAGAGAATTTTTAAAGTAATCTTCCTCATTATCATGCTGACAAAAAAATAAAAAATTATTTACTAGTTCATTAGTCATTTTTATTTCAATATATTGTTTATATTTATTAAAATCGCTATATTCATTAAATTATGGAATCCTCGAATATTAACTTAGTTCCAAAAAGTCTGCTTAAGAAACATAAGCAAAAGATAAATGTTAACTCAGAAAAAATTCTCTCTGAGGAAATTATTATTGAGAAAATTAAAAATATAGTAATAGAGGAAAATATATATCTGATTTCTCATTATTATACCGATCCAAAAATACAAAAAATAACAGAGGAATTAAATGGCTGTGTTTCAGATTCTCTTCAAATGGCTAAAGCTGGCTCTATTTCTGATTCACAAACAATTATTGTCTCAGGTGTAAAATTTATGGGAGAGACGGCTAAAATTTTAAGCCCAGAAAAAACAATAATAATGCCTACATTAGAGGCAACCTGTTCTTTAGATTTAGGTTGTCCAGCTGATGATTTTAAAAATTTTTGTGAATCTTATCCTGACAGAGAAATAGTAGTTTACGCCAATACTTCTGCAGAAGTTAAAGCTTTAGCTGATTGGGTTGTTACATCCAGCATTGCCCTCGAGGTAGTTGATTACTTAGATTCAGAAGGTAAGAAAATTTTGTGGGCACCTGATAAACATTTGGGTAGCTACATAAGAAACCAAACAAAGGCTGACATGATTATGTGGGATGGAGCATGCGTAGTTCATGAAGAGTTTAAGCACGAAGGTTTAAAAAAATTAATAAAACTTCACCCAGATGCAGAAATTTTAGTTCATCCTGAATCACCATCCTCAGTTGTTGATTTAGCAGATTGTGTAGGCTCTACATCCCAATTAATAAATCATGCAAATTTATCAGAAGCAAAAAAATTTGTAGTAGCAACCGATAAAGGTATTTTTTATCAACTTTTAAAAAATAATCCTGAGAAAGAATTCTATGAAGCTCCCACTGCAGGAAATGGTGCGACTTGTAATAGTTGCTCTATGTGTCCTTGGATGGGAATGAATTCAATAATGAATCTTTATGATGCAGTAAAAAATAAAACTCATGAAATTTCTTTGGATAAAAAAATAATGAAAGAAGCAAGAATTTCGCTAGATAGAATGGTTAATTTCAAATAAATTGAAACTAATTAAATCTAAAATTAAGGAAAGTGTAAAAAGAGCATTAAAAGAAGATGGGTTTAATCATGATCTATCGCTAAAATCAAAAAAAATAAAAATCGATAAAGTTTTTATAGCAACTTTAGTAGCAAGAGAAAATGGAATTTTAAGTGGAAGTCCGTGGTTCGAAGAAACTTTCAAAATTATTGATAAAAAGGCTTTATTAGAATGGAAAATAGGAGAAGGTGAGGCTTTTAAGAAAGATGAAAAAATTGTAAAAATTAAAGCCAGTCTTAAAGCCATCCTTTCTGGAGAAAGAACAGCTTTAAATTTTTTACAAATGATGTCAGGAATTTCTACCAAAGCAAACTTTTACTCAAATATGCTTAAAAATTCTGAAATTGAACTACTTGATACAAGAAAAACTCTTCCTGGTTTAAGATATGAACAGAAGTACTCAACTTTCATTGGTGGAGTAAAAAACCATAGATTTGGCCTCTTTGATGCCATCATGCTTAAAGATAATCATTTAAAAGCATATGGCGGCATAGATAAAATCAAAGATATAAAATTTGAGAAGAAAGGTGATTTTTTAGAGATAGAGATTGAAAAACTTTCTCAAATAAAAGATGCAATGAAAAGCAACCCTGACATTATCCTTTTGGATAATCTTGAGCTAAAAGAGATAAAAAAAGCAATTTCAATTATCAAAAATAAATGTTTGATTGAGGTTTCTGGAATAAAAAAACCTGAAGATATAAAAAAATATAATAATCTTCCAATACATTTTATTTCTCTTGGAGATCTAACAAAAAATTTAGAATCAATAGACTTTTCTCTAAATATTTCATGAATAAGACAACTTTTTTCTTTATTGTTTTACTTTTATTTGTGAACTGTAGCCAAAAAAATGATGTTTTATCGAAAGAAAACAAAAGAATTTATGAATTTTCATGGTGTAGTTACAACGAGGGACATAATGCACAGGATTTAAACAACGAGCTTATTTCTTATTTAGGATTTGTAAGAAATCTAAAGGATAAGCATGGTCTTTTTAAGGAAACTAGGTACCTTAATCCTACTTTCACGCAAGATAAATATGATTTTTCTTGGTTAGATATATTTGAAAACGAATTAGAAAAAAAAGCTTTTTATCAATTTGCCGAAAATTCAGAAATATATAAAAACTGGAATAGTAGTAAAGAGGAAGTAATTACGTGTGATCCAAAGTTACAAACTTTTTATGAAACCGAATTAGCCGAGAAATATAAATTTTCAGATGGAGACCTGATTTACGTTGGTTTTTGTAAGTTAAAAGAAGGTTTTGAAACTAGTTATGTGATTCCTAATTTAAAACAAAATCCTCTCTATTTTGAAAAGCCCTATAATGAGGCTATTCTTATTCCGAGTTTTAACAAGATAGATTTTGACTTTTTGATATATCTAGAAACTGCGTTCGTTTTAAATAATTTTAATTTATTAATGAGCAGCGAAATATCAAATGAGTGTGAAGTATATGAAAAATTTTCTGGAAATAGTTTATCATTCGATACATATATTATTGATTAAAAATGGAGCAATTTTGAAAAAATATCTTTATTTATACCTGTTAACTTTTTCTATTTTTTGTTACTCAGGAGATTATGATTTTTCTAATTACACTAAATTCTTATCTAAAGAAATAAAAAATGGAAACTTTCCTGGTTTTGTTACCTTAATTTATAAGAATGGAAAAGTCATTTTTTCTGATTCTAGAGGTTTTGCTGATATAGAAGACAATATATCTCTTAATGAAGACTCTCTTTTTAGAATTTACTCTATGACTAAACCTATTACTGGAGCTGCTTTGATGATTTTGGTTGAGCAGGGAAAAGTAGCTCTATCAGATCCAGTTGCGAAATATATTCCTGAATTTAAAAACACATTGGTTTTTAATAAAAAAACAAAGGAGCTTGAAAAGCTAGATAGGCAAGTAACTTTGTTAGACTTAGCTACTCACTCTTCAGGCCTTACATACTCATTTGTAGATAAGGGAGAAATCAAGCAAATATATGATGAGGAGAAAATTTATCCTTACTATTTTCTAGATAATGTTTCCTTAGAGAGGCCAGCAAAAAAAAGTTATCCAGATATTTGCACTCTTTCTGAGAAAGTAGCGACTTTACCCTTAGTACATCAACCCGGTGAAAAATGGACATATTCTATTGGAATGGACATTCTTGGCTGTGTTATAGAAAGGGTATCTAATCTTTCTTTTGGAAATTTTTTAAAGAAAAATATCTTTGATCCTTTAGGTATGAAAGATACTTTTTTTGAAGTTCCAAACTCAAAACAAAATAGAATGATTAATTTATATGCTCATAAAAAAGGTTTCAAAAGATATGGCGTAGAAACACCTGATATGAAAAATACAAAAAATAAAAAATTATTCCTTCTCGATCCTAAGGAAAATAGTTTTTTCTTTCAAAAGGTTTCTATAGAGGACGGTGGTTCTGGTCTTGTGTCAACTGCAAATGATTATCTTAAATTTGCAACTATGCTGCTCAATAAAGGTTCTTTAAATGGTAGAAAAATTTTAAATCCAAAAACAGTAGAAATTATGACCTCAAATCAAGCAGAAAAAAAAGCTAAACCCTTTAATTTTGACGCATTTGGAATGGGAGTCACAATTGGAGTTGCATTAGATGCGAAAAAAATGAGAATGAAAAGAGGTGATAATTCCTTTTTTTGGGGCGGGGCTGCAAGTACGGATTTTTGGGTAGATCCTTCAAATGATCTCATCTTTATAAGTATGTCTCAAGTTTTAGGTAGTCCAAATATAGACAGAAAAATAGAAAGATTAGTATACAAAGCGCTTGGTATTTAAAAAAACATTCATCGAAGAAAGTAAAATAAGATTTAAGATTCTTGATTTACTTTCAAGGAGAGAACATTCTTTTAAAGAACTATTAGATAAACTTAAAGATAGAGTAGATTCTAAAGTTAGACTTCTTGAAGAGTTAAATAAAGTCAGAGAAGAAAATTTGCAATCCGATGAGAGATTTACTGAGTCTTATACCAGCTCTAGAAGTGTGAAGGGTTTTGGTCCAGAAAAAATTGCTTATGAACTTAAATCTCGAGGAATTAGCGAAACTCTTGTAGAAAAGATAGTGTATTCTGAAGATATTAATTGGATAGAAGTTCTTGAAAGAGAGTTCAATAAAAAATTTATAAGCGATCAAGAACTCAATAAACTAGACCTAACACGCGTAAAAAAATTTTTTTTACAACGAGGATTTGATTTTGATCAAATAAATAAATTTCTAGAGAAATGAGTTATTTAGTTTTAGCAAGAAAATGGAGACCAGGAAGATTTTGCGAAGTTGTTGGGCAAGATCATGCTGTTTCTGCACTTCAAAATTCTCTTTCCTCTAAGAATTTTCATCATGCCTATTTATTTACAGGCACAAGAGGTATTGGTAAAACCTCTATTGCAAGGATTTTAGCTAAAGCACTAAATTGTAAAAATTTAATTGATAGCTCTGAACCTTGTAACTCTTGCGATTCTTGTTTATCAATTAATGAGGGAGCTGCTATAGATTTTATTGAAATTGATGCAGCATCCAGAAGAGGAATAGAAGATACAAAAAGTCTTTTAGAAACTATTTCTTACCTTCCTTCTTCGTCAAAATATAAAATTTATTTAATTGATGAAGTCCACATGCTGACTCCAGAAAGTTTTAACGCACTTCTAAAAAATCTTGAAGAACCTCCTCCTCATGTTATTTTTATGTTTGCTACAACAGAGCATAAAAAAATTCTCCCTACGATAATTTCTAGATGCCTCCAGATAAACTTAAGCTCTGTATCTTTAAAAACTATATCAAATCAGCTAGACGTTATTTTTTCAGAAGAAAAAATAAAATTTGATAAAAACTCTATAGATCTCATTGCCGAGGTAGCTCAAGGAAGTATTCGAGATGCACTTTCTATATCTGAGAAAGTTATATCTTTTTGCAATAGAGATCTTAAAGAAAAAGAAGTAAGAAAGGTAATTGGAATACCTGAACCTGAAATAGTATCAAGTCTATTAAAGTCAATTTTAGAAGAGAACGTTTCTGATTCTCTTTCAATTCTCGAGAACTATGGGGAATACGAGGATCATGAGTATTTACTGAAATCATTGATGGATTTGGTACAAAATATCGCAATAAGTCAGTTTGAAAATAAAACATCTAAAAAAAATATATATGATGATTTTCTAAAAACCGATCCAAACAAATTACAATTCCTATACCAACTAGGGCTTTCTAATTTGAAACATTTTAGTTTAGGGTATGATTCATTTTCAATTCTCAAAATGACTATATTAAAAATGGTTGCCTTTTCTTCAGAAAGTCAAAAAAAAAAATATTTAAAAATTAAGGAAAAAGAAAGCGTAGAAATAAATTGGCCAAAAATTTTTGATCGTTTAAATATTAATGGAATTTCAAGAAAATTACTTAAGCAAGCAAGCGTTTTGCAACAGCAAAATGAGCTAAGGCTTTCCTTTCCGGAAAATGTACTTTCCATTCTCAATAAAAATCAGAAATACGATATCGAAAAAAGCTTCATAGATTATTTTAAAAAAGAATTCATATTTATTTATGACAATAATGTTGACTATCTTTTAACTCCAGAAAATGAAGAAAAAAATAAAGATAAAGGTTTTAAAAAAAATATTAAGAAAACTATGGAAAAGGACGACACTTATAAAGAAATCATAGGCGGACTTAAAGTTGAGTCAGTAAAATTTGATAAGAAAAATGAAACTTAGTTCAAAAATTTCTGAATTGATTGATTCTCTAAAAAAACTTCCAGGCATCGGGCCAAAATCTGCTAAAAGGATGGCATTGTCATTGCTTAGTTCAAATAAAGAAATTGGTTTAGCTTTATCAAAATCTATTGAAGAGGCGATTTTAAATATAAAATTATGTTGCAAGTGCTTTGTTCTTAATGATCAAGATATCTGTGAGGTTTGTAGTTCACAAAATAGAAACAATAATTTTATCTGCGTAGTTGAATCTACTTCGGATTTATATTCTATAGAGGAAACATCCGAGTTTGATGGTAAATATTTTGTCCTTAACGGTTTATTATCTCCTATAGATAATATTGGCTCGGAAGAATTGAGAATTGATAAATTAATTAACGTTATTGATGAGTATGATTCAAAGGAAATAATTTTAGCTTTAAATTCAACATTAGAAGGTGAGGCGACAGCTTATTTTTTATTAGAAAAATTAAAAAAGAAGGATGTAATTGTCTCAAGAATTGCTCAAGGAGTTCCAGCTGGAGGAGATCTTAATTATGTTGATAATAATACTTTAAGAAGAGCTATTTCTTTTAGAACTGAATTAAAATAAAACAATGACAATCAAATCTGATAATTGGATAAAAAAAATGTCTCTGGAAAATGACATGATATCTCCTTTTCAACAGAATCAAGTAAAAATAAATGAAGAAAATAATAAAAAATTAATTTCATATGGACTATCTAGTTATGGATATGATGTTAGATGTGCAAATGAATTTAAAGTATTCACAAATATTCATTCTGCAACAGTTGATCCAAAAAAATTTGATAGTTCTTCTTTTATTGATGTTATTCAAGATGAATGCGTTATCCCTCCAAATTCATTTGCTTTAGCTAGAACTATTGAATATTTTAAAATTCCAAGAGATGTATTGACTATTTGTCTTGGTAAATCAACTTATGCCAGATGTGGAATAATTGTAAACGTAACTCCATTGGAACCAGAATGGGAAGGACATGTAACTTTAGAATTTTCTAATACTACAAGTCTTCCAGCTAAAATATATGCAAATGAAGGAGTTGCTCAAATGTTATTTTTTCAATCAGATGAAACTTGTGAAACAAGCTATAAAGACAGGGACGGAAAGTATCAAGGCCAAAAAGGCGTAACTCTCCCTAAGGCCTAGTCTAGTTTTATTTAATCTAATTCCCAATTAATATTGAATCCAGGACCTCCCTGAGAAACTCTTACCGTCTCATTCTTAGAATTTCTTTTAATATAAAACGAAAATGATTTTTTGTCTTTTCTCTGCTCGGTAAATTCATAAACTTCAGTTGGCTTCGATTTATAAATAATTTCAGATTCTTTTTTAAAAAATATCTTTTTTTTAATTCCTCCTTTGTTTAGATAATCAATCTCGATTACATCTTTTTCGAGAAAATTTAATTTTGCTTGAATTTGGAGGGTTAGGTTATCGTAAAAATCGTTAAGTATTTCAAATGAACCTTCTTTTTTTCCAAATGAGAAGCTTACTATTCGTTTATCATCTTTTTTTTCTACTTTGTAACTTTGATGGTCTTTTCGTAAACCACCAAGAACATCAAGCTTTCTAAATCCAGATTCCAAAACAACATTTCCTTTAACTAATCTAAAAATAGATTCTTGTTTTATTTTAAAAAGAGGATGTTTACCAATAGAGGTCATTTTCCAACTAGTTTCTGAAACTTTTTCTAGACTCTCTATTACAGTTCCTGATGGCTTAGCAGTATAAGAGGTTTGATATGGCTTTAATTCAAACATTAATATTTGATTACTAAAAAAATATAAAAAAATACTAGTTAAGATACTCTTTGCCATTTTTATAAAATACTTTATTTATTAACACTTTATTGTCATCAATTGAAATTTTGCCTTCTTGAAATTCAGATAATATTTTTGGGTAAATATAATGTTCTAATTTATGGATTTTGTCTTCAAGATCTTTTTCGCTTTGTTTTTTATCAACCTTAAGTTTGATGAATCCTATTATAGGACCGCTGTCTAATCCTTCATTTACTAAATGAACCGTTACACCATGTTCTTTGTCATTATTTTCTAAAACCTTTTTATGAGTATTAAGACCTGGGTACTTTGGCAAGAGAGAAGGATGGATATTAATAATTTTATTTAAAAAATTACTAACAAAATTTGAACCTAAAATTCTCATAAATCCAGCTAAAACAACTAAATCAACCTCTTCTTTTTTGATTATTTTTATTAGTTCCTCGTCGTAAGATTCTCTATTTTCAAAGTCATTATGATCAAGTATAAAAGTTTTAATACCATTCTCCGAAGCTCTTTTTAAGCCGAATGCATCTTTTTTATTAGAAATAACAATTTTTATATCAGCTTTTAAATTTCCATCATTTATTTTGTCTATTATTGCCTGAAGGTTTGACCCATTACCTGACAAAAGAATTGCCAGAGAGATTCTTTTAATCATTTAAATAAGAGACTTTTTTATTGGACTTTTTAGAACTTACGTAACCTAATTCAATATATGGCATCTTTATTTTATTTAAGATTTTTTTACATTCTTCTTGATCATTTTTCTGTATTGATAGAATCATTCCAATGCCGCAATTAAAAGTAGATAACATTTCTTCTTTTTTTAAATTTGATTTAGTTTCTATCAAGCTAAAGAGATCATTGTTGAAGGGGTAATTTGACCCAAAAGAAATAATCGCCGATAAGTTATCTGGAATTATTCTTTCAAGATTTCCAGTTAAACCTCCCCCAGTGATGTGACTTAAAGAATTTATCTTTATCTTATCCTTCAGAAAAAGAATCTCTTTTACATAAATCTTTGTAGGCTTTAGAATTTCTTTACCTAAAGTTGAATTTTTAAATTTTTGATTAAGTTTAATTTTCTTTTTTTCTAGAAGCTTTCTTATCAAAGAAAACCCATTAGAATGCAGCCCACTTGATTTTAGACCAATTAATATATCGTTGTTTTTTGCTTGATTGATAAGTTTTTTTTGATCTCTTTCAACTACTCCAACGCAAAAACCAGCTAGATCAAATTTCCCTTTTGGAAAAGCATTAGGATGTTCTGCAGTTTCACCTCCTATCAAAGAGCAATTAGATTCCCGACATCCTTTAACTATTCCTTTAAATATATCTTTTGAATTCTTCAGGTTTATTTTATCGGTTACTAAATAATCCAAAAAGAATAAAGGCTCAGCTTGAAGAGTGATTAAGTCATTTACACACATTGCTACTAAATCAATGCCAATGGAATCATAAATTTTCAAAGCGTCAGCAATTTCAATTTTTGTTCCTACACCATCTGTACAACTAATTAAAACTGGATTTTTATACTTCTTAGGAAGAACAGACGCAGCAGCAAATCCACCAATAGAGCCAATTATTTCTTTTCTAAAAGTAGATTTAGCCAGAGGTTTGAGGATATCAACTAATTTATCGCCTCTTTTTATGCTTACTCCAGAAGAAGTATAAGAAGTTTTATTTGATTTAGACAAAGGACTTTGATTTTAAGTTCTAATAAGAAAACATATTATAATCATTTTTAATGATTAAAATTATTAAAATTATTTTTTTTACTACGCTTTTTTTTATTAATTCAAATTTAATAAGCGAAGAATATTCGACCATTGTTAAGAATAATGATCAAGAAACTTCTGAATTGCTTCAAATAGCTTTAAATCAAGCCATACTCAGTGTTTTAGGCAGTCAGAAAGACTTTAATCTAAATCGACAAAATTTTAATAAATTAAATCCCATCTCTTATATAAAAGAATACAAATTTATAGTACAAAACGATGAAGAAGCAATTGAGGTGATATTTGATTTGAAAGCGCTCCAAGAAAAACTTTTAGATTTTAATCTTGGAATTTCTTTTCTAAGAGATATAAAAATAGCTGCATGGATGCTCTGCAAATCAGACTTTTCATCAATTCAAGCTGCTAAATCCATAGAGCAAAAATGTAAATTTATTAAGAAAGAATTTAATAAGATTGCTTCTCAAAGAGGGGTTACTATTATCTATCCTATTTTGGATTCAAAAGACATAAGTCTATTTAGTTTAGAAAAAGATTCAAACATAGAAAATTTGACTATATTTAACGATAGATATCCTTCAGACGGGTGGGTTTTTTGTGAGATATCTAATACGGACGAAGGGTGCTTTCTTCCAAACGATGTTGAAAAAATCTTTTCTAAACTCGATACAGAATTAAAATACGAACCTTTGAAAGGTTTAAATTATCTAATTGATAAATT
>CABXRO010000016.1 GCA_902514645.1 uncultured SAR86 cluster bacterium | reverse complement strand
AACTTTTGTGTGTAAGTCATATTGAAGTTACTATAAAAAAGCTCTTATTCCTATAAGATCTTGTAAAATTTTTAATAAAAAAAGAGGTAAAAATGGAAGCATTATTTAAACCAATAAAAATCAATAACTTAGTTGTCCCTAATAGAATAGCTATGGCTCCCATGACCAGAAGCATGTCTCCTAATGGTATTCCTACAAATCAAAATTTAGAATATTACAAAAGAAGAGCAGCTGCAGAGGTAGGAATGATCATAACTGAAGGTGTTGAAGTAAGTCATCCTGCGTCTAGTGGATATCCGAACGTTCCAAATTTAAGACAAGATTCCCATGAAGGTTGGAAGAACTTAATTTCTGCTGTTCAAGAGGAGGGTTCCACAATATTTTGTCAACTATGGCACGTAGGAGGAATAAGAAAACCTGGTCAACCTCCAAATCCTGAAGTACCTGGTTATACGCCTTCAGGTTTAGTCAGAAAAGATAAAAAAGTAGCTTATGAAATGACTGACAATGACGTTGAAGATCTCATTCAAAACTATGTTAAAGATATAGAAATTATAAAAATGTTAGGTTTTGATGGCGTTGAGCTTCATGGAGCTCATGGATATATGATTGATCAATTTTTCTGGAAAGATACTAATGTTAGAAAAGATAAATACGGTAAAGAGGAAGATTTAAGAACAAAGTTTGTCTGTGAGATAGTTTCGCGAGCTAGAAAACTTGTTGGGAACGAATTTCCAATAATGCTTAGATTTTCTCAATGGAAACAACAAGATTACGAAGCCATTCTTGCTCCCTCCCCCAAAGACTTGGAAACTTTTTTAGGACCCATATCCGATTCTGGAGTTGATGTCTTTCACGCTAGTACAAGAAGATATTGGGAGCCAGAATTTGAGGGATCTGATTTAAATCTTGCAGGATGGACAAAAAAGATAACCAATAAACCTACTATTACTGTAGGGAGTGTAGGACTTGACTCAGATTTTATAGGTTTGTATGTGGGAAATGATAAAGCTAATGCTTCATCTATTAAAACTTTGGTAGAAATGTTTGAAAGAGAAGAATTCGACATGATTGCTGTAGGTCGAGCTCTCTTGTCTGATCCTGAGTGGGTTCTGAAGGTAAAAGAAGGCCGAGAAGAGGAGATTGTAGGTTTTACAAAAGAGTATGTGGAAAAGTATTTTTAAGGTCTAGAAATTGCCTAAATGCATTCCACCATCAAGAAGCAGAGTCTCTCCTGTTATTGTTGATCCCGATTCAATGAAATAGCAAATTGTCTCTGCTACCTGTTCTGCCGTGCATGTTAAGTTTAATGGAACGCTTTCTTCCGTAGAATTTTTTACAAATTCATAAGTTTCCTCTCCCAGGCCATTTTTTAGCCAATCGCCTTGTATAAATCCAGGACAAATTGCATTAATTCTTATAGGTCCTAAAGCTCTAGCTAGGGACTTAGTCATATTTATCAAAGCTCCTTTCGAGGCAGCATATGCGACTGAACTGCCTATTCCTAATACTCCAGCTATGGAAGCAACATTTACAACTGATGGGTTTTCAGATTTAAGAAGGCTTTCTCTAGACTCTTTTATCATCATGTAAGGTCCAACGGTATTTGTTGCATATAATCCAAGAAAGTCATCTTTGGAAAGACCGTCTAAATTGTCATGAGCATTAAATTTGGTAGTTCCGGCATTATTGATCAAGGCGTCTAACTTTCCCCATTTTTCAATAGTTTCTTTTACTGTTTGTGCACAAGATTCAGGCTGTGAAACATCTGCTTTTATTACGATCGTCTCAGCCCCTAAGGTTTCACACTCTTTACTCACTTCATTTGCAGCTTCTAACGAGCTTGAACAAGTT
Organism: uncultured SAR86 cluster bacterium; assembly: GCA_902514645.1. GTDB lineage: Bacteria > Pseudomonadota > Gammaproteobacteria > Magnimaribacterales > AG-339-G14 > MEDG-81. Next base: position 18,682 of record CABXRO010000016.1, on the reverse strand, counting down.
ATTGCTATATTCCAGCCCTTTCTCGCGAGGAGTTTTGAAACTTCGGCGCCTACACCTCTACTGCCGCCTGTAACGATTGCAACTGGTCTGTCCATTTTTATACTTCTCTCACTGAGATGACATCATCTAATGCAAACAATTCAACTAGAACCTTTTCCGGTGGTTTGGTTTCTAAGTCAATCACATTATAAGCAATATCGCCTCTACTTTTATTGACCATATCTATAATATTCAATTTATTTTCGGCTAGTACAGTAGTTATTTTTCCAATCATTCCCGGATGATTTTTATTAGAAAGAGTAATCCTAAACTCTGAAGGTCTTGGTTCAATTAACTCAGGAAAATTCACTGAATTTTTGATGTTCCCATTGTTTAAAAAGTCATCTAGCTGTTCTGCAGCCATTACAGAACAATTTTCTTCTGCTTGGCTTGTACTTGCACCAATGTGCGGCAAAATTATTATATCTTTAGCCGTATTAGCTCTCGAGATTAATTCTATGTCAGCAAAATCTGTGATGTATTTGCTAAGAATATTTTTATCTAGACTCTCTATGATGTCTTTAGAGACAACTATTTCATCTCTTGCAAAATTTATAAGTCTTAAGCCGTTTTTAGCTTTTTTAAGTAAATCAAAGTTTATAAGGCCCTTGGTTTTTTCATTTGCAGGAACATGGAGAGAGATATAGTCAGATTCCTTAAAAACATCTTCGATACTTTCTTTTCTTTTGACTTTGTTGGGTAATTTCCATGCAGCTTCAACCGTAATAGCTGGGTCATAACCAATAACATTCATACCCAGCATTACTCCCATATCAGCAACTTTAGAGCCTATAGCTCCCATTCCAACAACTCCTAAAGTCCCTCCGGTTAATTCTCTCCCTTTGAAACTTTTTTTTCCTGACTCAATTAATGGTTTTAATTTGTCTTGATTAGATTCTTCTATTGAATTTACAAAATTAGCTCCTTGAAAAAGGCCTCTAGAGGACATCAATAGAGCTGCTAAGACTATTTCTTTGACTGCATTTGCATTTGCTCCTGGAGTATTAAATACTGGAATTCCGAGTTCAGAACATTCTTCAACAGGAATATTATTTACTCCAGCTCCGGCTCTAGCTATAGCTTTAAGATTCTTGCCAAAATCTTCCTTTTTGAGCTTATGGCTTCTTAATATGATTGCATCAGGGTCAGAAAGACCATCAGATATTTCAAATTTTTTTTCATGGAGAATATTTAGGCCTTTTTCAGCAATTGCATTAAAGGTTTTGATTTTTTGCGTCATATGAATTTTATTTATTTAATGAAGTCTATTAGTATTAGTTTTTTGAATCTGCAATTCTATAACTATAATTAAATGAGACCAAAACATTTCTTAAATTTTGATAATTTTTCTAAAGAAAGCCTTTCTCAAATCCTTGATAGGGCAATCGAGATTAAATTAAAATCGGAATCTTCAAATATTTTCGAAAAAAAAACGCTCGGTCTAATTTTTCAAAAGCCATCTACTAGAACCAGAGTTTCCTTTGAGGTAGCTATGAACAGATTGGGAGGTAACACAATTTTCTTAAGTTCGTCTGAGTTGCAAATGTCCAGAGGCGAGTCCATTCCAGATACTGCAAAAGTTTTGTCTTCCATGGTTGATGCGATTGTGATTAGAAATGATAGTCACGAGGAGTTGAAGCTTTTTTCAGAAAACTCCTCTGTTCCTGTAATTAATGGTTTAACTGATTTATTTCATCCTTGTCAAATTCTTGCTGACTTGATGACTTTCAAGGAAAAAAATGAGGGCGAAACTCTCAAAAAGGTATGTTGGATTGGAGATGGAAATAATGTTTGTAATTCTTACATTGAAGCTGCATCTAAATTTGATTTTGAAATCAGTATTTTTTGTCCCAAAGGAAATGAGCCGTTTAAACCATTATTGAAAAATGCTAAAGATTTTATTTCATTTACATCATCAAAGGTTGAGGCTCTCGAGAAGGCTCAAATTGTCACAACTGATGTTTGGACTTCTATGAATAACAAGTCTTCTTCAAAAGAAAGAAGAAAGACTTTCAAAAATTTCTTTGTTGAAGAAAAAGATATGAGTCATGCGAAAGATAATGCAATTTTTTTGCATTGCTTACCAGCTCATAGAGGAGAAGAAATTAGCTTAAACATGTTAGAACATGCTCAAAGTATGGTGTGGAGCCAGGCTGAAAATAGGCTACATGCTCAACAGAGCCTTCTTGAGTTTTTGTTAACCGATTAATTTATTTAAAAATTCTTTCCAGGTTTCATACCTTTTTAAATCGTAACTTGGATTTGGGTTATATTTTGTCTTAGGTGACCAATTATTAGATATATCCATCAAAGAAACTTCTCCTGATCCAACGCCAGCTAAAAAAGCAGCCCCCAAAGCAGTGGACTCAACTGTTTTAGAACATAAAACTTCCAATTCAATGACACTAGATAAGATTTGATTAAAAAAAACATTTTTCGTTAAACCGCCATCAACTCTTACATTGTCAACTTGTATTCCATCATCGACTAAAGAAGCTATGATCTCTTTTGTTTGAAAAGCAATAGCCTCATGAGTTGCTAAACTTAATTCTTCCATTCCAGAGTTTCTTGTAAGACCGAAGATCGTTCCTCTAGCATCAGGTACCCAATGCGGTGCTCCTAAGCCCACAAAAGCAGGAATTAAAAAAACATTAGAATTGGGATCAGCTCTTTTAGCAAGTTCTTCTGACTCGCTGACATCTTCAAAGAAATTCATCTTATCTCTGAGCCATTGAAAGTTAGCCCCAGCCATAAAAATACTCCCTTCTAAAGCGTAACATAAGTCATCTATTTGGTAAGCTATTGTCGATAGCAGCTTATTAGAAGAGTTTTGTCTTTTATTTCCAGTATTTGCCATTAAAAAGCATCCCGTGCCATAAGTGCTTTTTAATTGTCCTGAAGCAAAACAACCTTGACCAACTAAAGACGCTTGTTGATCTCCCGCAATCCCAGAAATTTTAATCTCTCCACCAAAAAGCTTAGTTGAGCCAAAGTTAGCGCTATTTTTTGTCACTTCGGGAAGATTTAAACCGCCCAGATCAAATGTATCAATTAAATCTTGATCCCACTTCACGTCATTAATGTTAAATAATAAAGTTCTAGAAGCGTTGGTTACATCTGTTTTAAAACTTTTTCCCTCTGTTAACTTCCAAACAAGAAACGTATCAATGGTGCCAAAAAAATATTTGCTTGAATCAATTTTATGTTCTTTCAATATCCATCGAGCTTTAGTTGCTGAAAAATAAGGATCGAGTAATAAGCCTGTTTTTGTAGTTACTTCTGATTCTATACCTTTAGTTTTTAGTTCTTCACAGAATTCAGCTGTTCTTCGATCTTGCCAAACAATTGCCTTATTCAAAACTCTACCCTCTTTATCCCAAAGCATGACCGTCTCCCTTTGGTTGGTTATGCCAATGGAGATCACATCGGAACTATCGATGTTATTTTTGCTCATCAAGGACCTCACTGTGTTTACTACAGATGACCAAATCTCTTCAGGATCGTGTTCTACTTGGCCTTCTGCGGGATAGTATTGTTTAAACTCTTGCTGTTCTTGGGTTATCTGTTCAAAGGAACTATCGTAGAGAACTGCTCGTGAACTTGTTGTTCCTTGATCTATAGAAATGTAATACTTGGACATGAATATATTTATATACACTTATACACAGCCTATCCACTAAATTTTCATAAATTGTTGTATTGCTTTTTTAGCAAAAATCCTCTATCTTGTACTCCTTTGTTATATAAACACAACATATAGTGTTTTTATACTCATTTTAGTTAACGTAAAAAGAAGGAATTGTTTTGGAAACAACAGGAACAATAGAAGAGAACAAACAAGAAGCAGCTAAACCAGAACAGAAAAAAGCTATGGTTTCACCAGGGCAGCTAAGAATAATTAAGAGAAATGGATCCGTTGTAGATTTTGATGGCTCAAAAATAGAAATAGCAATAACGAAAGCATTTTTAGCAGTGCATACAAGTGCTGCTGCTGCATCTTCAAGCGTTCATAGCAGAGTCTCTTCATTAAGTAGCCAAGTAGAAGATATTTTTAAAAGAAGGATGCCTTCTGGAGGAACAATTCATATTGAAGAGATTCAAGATCAAGTTGAATTGGCTTTGATGCGCTCAGAAGAGCACAAGGTTGCAAGAGAATATGTCTTATACCGTGCCGAGAGAGCAAATCAAAGAGCAATAGAAACTCATATCCATGACCGCCCGGAAAAACAAGAATTGAAAACTTCTGAAAGAATCGAAATCATTGCACGGGAGGCATGTATCGGTTTGGAAGGAACAGACAGTGAGAAAATTATTTCAGAAGCAAATAAAAATCTTTATGAAGGTGCACCAGAACACGAGGTAAAAGAAGCATTAGTTCTTTCTGCGCGAGCTCTAGTAGAAGTTGAGCCAAATTATACCTTTGCAACGGCACGAATCTTGCTGGACAGTCTAAGATCTGAAGCTCTGTCCTTCCTAGATATAACTGATAATGCAACACACGAAGAAATGCACAGTTTTTATCCAGAAGCTTTAAAAATATTCATTAAAAAAGGTATTGATTTGGAACTTCTAAATCCAGAGCTTGCAAACTATGACTTGGATATGCTCGGAAAGGCTATAAATCCAGATAATGATTTGCTTTTCTCTTATTTGGGAATTCAAACCCTCTACGATAGATATTTTATTCATTCAAATGAAACAAGATTCGAACTTCCACAGGTCTTCTTCATGAGAGTTGCAATGGGTTTAGCCTTAAACGAAGAGAATAGAGAGCAACGCGCTTTAGAGTTTTACGAATTGTTATCTTCCTTCGACTATATGAGTTCAACCCCTACTCTATTCAATGCTGGAACGTTGCATTCTCAATTATCTTCGTGCTATCTGACTACAGTTCCAGACGATTTACACGGGATCTATGGGGCTCTACAGGATAATGCCATGCTTTCTAAGTGGGCAGGAGGTCTAGGTAATGACTGGACGCCTGTAAGAGGAATGGGGGCTCACATCAAAGGAACAAATGGAAAATCACAAGGTGTAGTTCCGTTTTTAAAAGTAGTCAACGATACAGCAGTTGCCGTTAACCAAGGCGGAAAGAGAAAGGGGGCGGTCTGCGCATACCTAGAAACATGGCACCTTGATATTGAAGAGTTCGTGGAGCTTAGAAAAAATACTGGAGACGACAGAAGAAGAACTCACGATATGAATACTGCTAATTGGGTACCAGATCTTTTCATGGAAAGAGTGTTTGAAGGAAAAAAATGGACCCTCTTCACTCCAAATGAGACACCTGAGTTGCATGATCTATCCGGAGAGGCTTTCAGAGAAAAATACGAAGAATATGAAAAGCTTGCTCAGGAGGGAAAGCTAAAAGCTTATAAAGAAGTTGAAGCAGAAGAGCTCTGGCGAAAAATATTATCAATGCTTTTTGAAACAGGTCATCCCTGGATTACCTTCAAAGATGCTTGTAACCTAAGGTCCCCGCAGCAGCACACAGGTGTAATTCATTCATCAAATTTGTGTACTGAAATTACACTTAATACTTCAAACGATGAAATTGCTGTTTGCAATTTAGGTTCAATTAATATTCCAAACCACCTTGATAGTGAAGGAAATCTGAATAAAGAAAAGCTTGAAAAGAATGTAACTACCGCAATAAGAATGCTCGATAACGTCATAGATATAAATTATTATGCCGTGCCGCAGGCGGAAAACTCAAACTTCAAACATCGCCCCATTGGTATGGGAATCATGGGCTTTCAAGATGCGCTCTATATAAAGAAAATACCTTACGCCTCAGAGGCTGCAATTGACTTTGCTGACGAGTCAATGGAAATAGTTAGTTATATGGCAATTAACGCGTCTTCAGACTTAGCAAAAGAAAGAGGCTCGTACTCTTCTTATGAAGGCTCTCTTTGGAGTAAAGGAATACTACCACTGGATTCGATAGAGATCTTAGAACAACAAAGAGGTAGAGATTACATTGAAGTTGATAAGACGACTCGACTTGATTGGGATGCTTTGAGAGAGAAAGTCAAAACTCAAGGGATGAGAAACTCAAACACAATGGCGATCGCACCAACCGCAACGATTGCTAATATCACAGGCCTAACTCAATCAATTGAACCCACCTACTCTAACCTTTTTGTAAAATCAAACCTCTCTGGAGAATTCACAGTGATAAACATGCACTTAGTGGATGCTTTGAAAGAAATAGATATGTGGGACGAAGTAATGGTTTATGACCTTAAAAACCTTAATGGAAGCTTAGAAAGTATAGCCAGAGTTCCAGATGATATTAAAAAACTGTTTGCAACCTCTTTTGAGGTCGAACCTAAATGGTTAATAGAAGCAGCAAGCAGAAGACAAAAATGGATAGATCAAAGTCAGTCGTTAAATCTCTATGTTTCTGAACCTAACGGGAAGAAACTAGACGTAATGTATCGAATGGCTTGGTTAAGAGGTTTAAAAACCACTTATTATCTAAGATCAAGAAGTGCCACAACAACCGAAAAATCAACAATTACTAACATGGAGCTTAACGCTGTAAAGACTGAGACTAAAAGCTACGATCAGCCAGAAGCATGCTCCATTGACGACCCTGACTGCGAGGCATGTCAGTAAATTTATAAGGAGGAATATTATGTTATCTTGGGATGATTTTAATACAGAAGAAAAACAAAAAGCGGTATCAGCTCCGGTTACGAAACATGAGGTAAAAGCTGAAGAAAGAACTAATCAGGCAGAGGAGAAAAATACTGCTCCCAGCACAAACTTTATTTCTGATGTATCTAAGGCATTGGATAACCTTGACATAGATGCGGGCATGAAGGATCTGGAAGGAGCATCCGGAAGAGTGGACGTAGATCAAAAGCAAATGATAAATTGCAGAGCTGATGTAAATCAGTTAGTGCCTTTCAAATATGATTGGGCATGGCAAAAATATCTCGATGGAAGTGCCAATCATTGGATGCCTCAAGAAATAAATATGACTGCAGATGTCGCGCTTTGGAAAGATCCAAACGGTCTAACTGAAGATGAAAGAAGAATAGTTATGAGAAACCTTGGCTTCTTCTCAACTGCAGACTCTTTAGTGGCAAATAACATTGTTCTGTCTATCTACAGGCACATAACCAATCCTGAATGTAGACAATATCTTCTTAGGCAAGCGCTTGAGGAAGCTATTCATACTCATGCATATCAGTATGTTATTGAATCATTAGGAATGGATGAAGGAGAAATATTTAACATGTATAAAGAAGTTCCATCAGTTGCAAGAAAAGCTGCTTGGGCTCTTCCTTTCACGCAATTCTTATCTGACCAAAACTTCAAAACAGGAACAATAGAAGATGACAAAACCTTGTTAAGAAATCTTATTGCTTTTTATTGTGTACTAGAAGGTATTTTCTTTTACTGTGGTTTTACGCAGATACTATCAATGGGAAATAGGAATAAAATGACTGGAACTGCAGAACAGTTTCAATACATTTTAAGAGATGAGTCAATGCATGTTAATTTTGGTATCGATATGATCAATCAAATTAAATTAGAAAATCCTCAACTATGGGACGAGGAAATGCAAACAGAGGCAAAAAATATGATTTTACAGGGTACTCAACTGGAAATTGAATATGCCCAAGATACAATGCCAAGTGGTATTTTAGGAATGAATGCTGAAAGCATGGCTGATTATCTAAAATTCATTGCAAACAGAAGGCTTACTCAAATAGGACTTGAAGAAGAATTTCCTAATGCAACAAATCCTTTTCCCTGGATGTCTGAAATCATGGACTTGCGTAAAGAAAAGAATTTCTTTGAAACTCGCGTCATTGAATACCAGACTGGTGGCGCTTTGAGTTGGGACTAAAAAAAAAGAACTATCCTTTAATAGTTGCACATCGTGGAGCTTCGATGGAAGCTCCCGAAAATACACTTCCAGCATATATCAAAGCTTGGGAACAAGGAGTTGACGCTGTCGAGCTCGATGTCAGAGAAACAAAAGACAAACGATTGATCTGTATTCATGATGATAGTCTTGCAAGAGTCAGTGAAAGCGAATATTTAATCTCACAAGAAACTCTTGCTACTTTAAAAACCATAGACGTTGGTAGCTTTCGTTCAAAAAAGTTTACAAATACATATATCCCTCTACTTAAAGAAGCGTTTGATTGTAAACCGGAAAAATCAAAAATTTTCCTTGAAATAAAGCCAAGTAAAATTAGTTTTAATGAATTGAATGAGATGGTTGAAACCGATGTCATTTCAAAATTGAATACTCATTTTTTGGGTTTCTACCCAAATATCGTGGAGGGACTAAACAAGAGATTTGATATTCCTGCAACACTTAGCATCATCCCTGCTTTTTTTGATTACGATTACGAAAAGATAAGTTCATTTCTAGAAAAAAGTAAATCGTTTGGTATCAGTCAGCGTATTGACTCTAAAAAAAGTATGAATTTGATCAAAAAATTCAAAGAGGAAGATAAGTACTGCATCACATGGACTGTGAACAATAAGAAATATATGCGAGATCTAATAGAGCTTGGTGTAGATGTAATAATCACTGATAATCCAAAAAAACTAATGAAAGTAATAAAAGAGAAAAGAAATGGGTAATTTGATAAAAGTTGCAGACGGTTTTCATTTTTTAGAAGGCCCAAGATGGCATGAAAATAAATTATGGTTTTCCGATATGCATGGTTATAAAGTCTACAATCTTGATGCTGCTGGAAATCTATCTACTATTGCGGAGATACCTGAACAACCTTCTGGACTTGGATGGTTGCCGGATGGGAGTTTGATTATTGTTTCTATGCTTGATCGAAAACTCATGAAACTGAAAGACGGAGAGCTTACTATTCATGCCGATATGTCACATCTTACTCCTTACCAATGTAATGATATGGTCATAGCCAAAGATGGAACTGCTTATGTAGGGAACTTCGGGACAGACAATGTTGAAAGCAAGATTCATAAAACTTGCTTGATCTCTGTAACACAAGAAGGAGAAACAAAAATATGTGCTGATAGCCTACTCTTTCCAAATGGAACGGTCATTTCACCAGATGGCAAAGAATTAATAGTTGGAGAGACGTTTGGGGGAAATTTAACTTCCTTTCAAATTAATGAATCTGGCGAATTGTCTCATAGAGCCATTTGGGCAAGAGTCATGCCCCTTCATTTTAAAGTAATCACAAGCATCATTAGGTTTCTGAATATCCCTCTAAAAGAATCAAACCGTACCCCTTTTCCTGTGCCGGATGGCATATGTTTGGATTCAGATAATGGAATTTGGATTGCTTCTCCGACAACTGCAGAGGTGATTAGATATAAGAAAGGAGGAAAGATTACTGATCGAATTGCAACTCCTAAGCCAGCTTATGCATGTATGTTAGGTGGCAAAGACGAAAAAGAACTCTATATTTTAACTGCTGAATCTTCAATTCCCCAGTTTTGTAAAGAACACAAAACTGGAGAGATTTATAAAATTGAAGTTGGTTATGAAAGGGCTGGTGAGCCTTAGCCTTTCATTATCAATTCAAAGATTTTTTGCGATTGTTCACCGCCCTGGTAACAAGGTCTTGCGTCTTTCATATCAGAGATTTCATCCCATTTCTCTGCAATGTTTTCTGCTGTCATGTCTTCACCAGTACCTAAGTTAACGCCCATAGTTTCATGTAGAAAAACTCTTGCAAAAACTCCAGCGCCTGCTGACATAATGACTCCTGTTGGAGCATCTTCAGAAACCATATAGGTTACTGCTGGGGTTACGTGATCAGGTTGAATCTGGTCTAAAACTTCTCCAGGCATCAAATCTTCGGTCATTCGAGTTCCTGCTACAGGAGCAAGAGCATTACATTTGATGTTGTATTTAGCTCCTTCTAGTTTAAGTGTATTGATTAGACCAACGACGCCCATTTTTGCTGCACCGTAATTTGTTTGTCCAAAATTTCCATACAAACCGCTAGATGATGAAGTCACTACAATTCTGCCGTAATTCTGTTCTTTCATAATTTCCCAAACTGCTTTTGTACAGTTTACTGTTCCCATTAAATGAACTTCTAAGACCATACGAAAATCTTCGTCAGTTACTTTTGAAAATGATTTATCTCTAAGAATTCCAGCATTATTGATTAAGATATCTATTCTGCCGTATGCATCCATAGTTTGTTTAACCATTTCCTCGACTTGAGCAACATCAGTGACGCTTGCTCCATTAGCCATTGCTTCTCCACCTGCAGCTTTAATTTCTTCTACAACCTTTTCTGCTGCCGATAAAGAACCATCATTAGAACCATCTACGTTTCCACCAAGATCATTAACAACAACCTTAGCCCCTCTCTTTGCTAAATCTAAAGCATGACATCTTCCTAATCCGCCACCAGCTCCAGTTACAATGGCAACTTTTCCGTCAAAATTAATAGTCATTTAGTTCTCCTTGTTATTTAATATGCGTTTGATTAATTCAAGTCGGTAATATTACATCTTGTCAGAACGTAAGCAAAATAAAAAAATTGATAATAGAGCTCCTGTCATCGTTGGTGTCGGAGACTTGGTTGATAGATCCAAAGAAGATGGGCTAAACCCTCAAGAGCTACTTGCAAAAGCCTGTGAGCATGCGATTCAAGACTCTGGTATCAAAGAATTAAATAAGCACATTGATTATATTGGTGTAGTTAGATTTACCGTAGATTTTCTTACCGCTACCAATCAATCAAATTTTCAATATTCAAATTTTCCAAGAACTCTCGCTAATAAACTAAATATCTCAGCAAAAAATGAAGTGTATGCGCCGATGGGTGGAAATAGCCCTCAAGTATTATTGGAGGATGCTCTAGTTAAAATTTCCACTGGCGAAACAGATTGCGCTTTACTCACTGGTGGCGAAGCTCTTCAAACAATGATAGCTAAGTTAAAAGCTGGCATGTCATTGGATTGGCTTGATGAGCCAGGAGGCTCACCTGAGATGATAGGCAATAATGATATTGGTTTTTCAGATCATGAAAAGTTACATGGAATGGACTTGCCAACCAATGTATACCCTCTTTTTGCTCAAGCATTGAGAAAAGAAGAGAAAAAAACAGCGGCTACTCATCTTAGTGAATGTAGCGCCTTATTCAGCGAATTCAGCAAGATTGCATCTAAAAATCCTTATTCTTGGTTTCCTTCCTATCGCAGCGCATCAGAGATCGCAGAAGAAACGTTAAACAATCGAATGATTGGTTTTCCCTATACAAAATATTTAAATTCGGTCATTCGAGTAAATATGGCATCTGCTTTTATCTTAATGTCACAAAGTAAAGCTGATGAACTAAACGTTGCTGAAAATAAAAGAGTGTATGTTCATGGTTGCTCTATTCTCAATGATATTTGGAACGTTACTAAAAGACCTGATTTTCATTCTTCCCCTGCAATCAAAACTTGTGTAAATCAATCTTTAGATCAAGCTGAAATTTCTTTCTCCGACATAAAACACTTTGATTTGTATTCTTGTTTCCCTTCAGCAGTACAAATTGCAAAAAAAGAATTGGGTATTCCGGAAGAAAAGAAAGATTTAACGGTTACAGGAGGTTTACCTTACTTTGGAGGCCCTGGAAATTCATACACGATGTTTTCAACTACAGAAATGGTAAGACAGCTCAGAAAAAAACCTCAAACTTATGGATTGCTTACTGCAAATTCATGGTTTATCACCAAACATGCAGCTCTTGTCATGTCGACAATCCCAGCTAAACCTTTTGAAAAAATAAATAACAGTTCTGTTCAAAAGGATATCAACTCAAATGCTATTCAAAATTTTACAGAAACGCCTTCAGGTAATGGAAAGATAGATACTTATACCGTCATCAATGGAAGAAAAGGTTTAGAATTTGCATTAATTGTCGGATCTTTAGAAGACGGAACTAGATTTATCGCTAATAGCGAAAAAGATGAGATTCTTCTGAATAGCATGATTAAAAACGAGATGTTGGATGCCAAAGTATCCGTTTTTCAAAAAGAAGGAAAGAATATTTTTAACTTAATTTAAGGAAAGATATATGAAAGAAGTAAATGTTTTAGTAACTGGAGCTGCTGGTCAAATCGGTTATGCCTTACTGACTAGATTAGCTAGCGGTGAAACTTTCGGGCCGGATGTTAAAGTTAATTTGAACCTCGTTGAAGTACCTCAAGTTGTTTCCAGGCTTGAAGGTTCTCGCATGGAATTAGAAGATTGTGGTTTTAACACTCTAGGGACTGTAAAAAAATTTTCCGATATGAATGAAGCGTCAGGAGATATAGATTGGGCTCTCTTAGTAGGTAGTATTCCGAGAGGTATCACTATCAATGGGAAAAAAATTGAAGAACGCGCAGACTTATTAAAAATAAATGGTGGTATTTTTACTGAACAAGGAAAAGCATTGGGAGAAAATGCTAAGGCAGATGCAAAAATACTTGTTGTTGGGAACCCGGCAAATACCAACGCTTTAATTGGCTGCACGCATGGCAACAATGAATCTCAAACATGGATGGCAATGACTGCTCTAGATGCTAATAGAGCTAAAGCTCAGGTAGCAAACAAATGCGATTTAGATATCTCCGATATCAAGAAAATGACTATATGGGGAAACCACAGTCCAACCATGTATCCTGATCTAGACAATGCAGAAATCAAAGGTGAATCGGCTAGCGGCAGGATCAATGATCAAAATTGGATTGAGAGTGATTTTCTCAAAATCGTACAACAACGTGGAAAAGCTATTATCGATGCCAGAGGAGCTTCATCTGCGACCTCAGCGGCTAATGCTGCCATTGATACGGTAAAGGCAACAATTAAAGAAACTCCTGAAGACGATTGGTTTAGTGCGGCAGTCTTAAGCGACGGAAGCTACAATGTTCCGGAAGGTTTGATTTTTGGCTTTCCTCTGAGGTCAGATGCCAATGGAAAGGTTTCAATCGTCCAAGATCTGCCTATAAGCGATTATGCTCAGGATAAAATAAATCTCACTACTCAAGAGCTTCTAGACGAAAAACAAGATATTGAAGACTTACTATAGAATTTTTTTTAAATTAAAGATTTATTTTATAGATGAAAAAATTAATTTTAGTTCTTGCTGTATGTTCTCTTCTTTTTAGCTGTGCTGGAGGACAATTTCTAAATTCATCAGATTCTGTTGAGGCCGATTATGTTTCTCCTGCAATCTATAAAAGTTATACCTGTGAGAAATTAGAGACTGCGGCAGCAAAAATAATAGATCAGATTCCTGGTTTAGAGAAACTCATTGATGAGCGTAAAAAAAATAATGATGTTTTATTTCTACTGGAGCAATAATTATGCTTCCTCTTTTGGCTGGCTTAAAAAGCAATAAAGAAGAGGCTGAACTACTAGCTCGATATAAGGGAAATATTAGAGCGATCAAAAATGCTGCTATGACAAATGGGTGTGAAGGCGCAGGATACATGCCACAATAAATTTTTTAATTTTTAGTGTCGATGAATCATATGCTCAACTGAATGTTGCATTTTTTCCAACTGAGTATGATAAAAATTGTAAAGGAAGGCTCCGCCAAAAACTAAAACCAAGATTATAAATATTAAAGTTTTATTCATCAGTTAATACTTCTTTCAATCCACTCTTCTAAAAAACCTTCGTGAGGCTGCTCTCTGTCGTGAATTGGCATTCCATTATCATCTATAGTAACTCCAAAAAAATACCTTACCCCAACATGAAAGGATTCCATAATAAAACCCTCATCCAAAGCTAGAGGAACTCCCTGATGATCTGCTCTATATTTTAAATAATTAAGAAATCTTATTGGTTGAAAATCTTCTTCATTCATTTAAATTAAATTACTTATACTTGGGATTATCTATTTTGATTTTTTCTTCGGTAAGATCATATAGAAAATCTATCAAAGATTGATTTTCATAATCCAATTCTTTATTTCTTATTTTTTCAGAAAGTTTTTCTATAGAGAAATTTTCTTCACTGAATAACTTAGAACCTAATTTAGTTAATTTGTCATTTACTTCTTTTCCAGTTTCAACTTCCCTTTTAACGATATTCAGAACATTTAAAACGATCTGAAGTTTAAACTTTTTATTTGCAGGATAAGAATCCGATTTTATTTCGGTGTTGATAAAATCAATTACCGCCTCCAAAAGTTCTGCTGATGTTGGTCTGTCAAAAACACTCATAAGAAATTTTTATGTTTAATCATATTCATCAAGTCAAATTCCGTTTCAGATACTCTTCTGCCAATTGCTGCTTTTTCTACTGAATTTACCATTCCACTTAGATGAGCAAAAGTTTGCATCATACAAATAACTCCCCAACGTAATGAGCCATAAAGCTGCCATATATCAAGCTGTGATTCGTCAATTTTTATATCAGAATTAGATTCATAGCCAGCGATAAGTTCTTTGATATCTCCTAGGCCGCCTACTCTTTTTTCAACTTTACCAAATCGCCAAGAGCGCACGCAAAGCCATCCCAGATCTTCCATGGGGTTGCCTATGTGCGCTAACTCCCAGTCAATAATAGATTCTAAATTTTCTTCGGAAATAATGAAATTTCCAAAGCGAAAATCGCCATGCACCAAAACATCACCATATTCTGTAAGCTTTTGGGCTTCCAGCCATTTGAAAGCTAAATCGAAGACTGGTTGTGGTTGGTTAAAGCTTAGATATACCTGAAAGAGTTTTTCTAGAGAATCTGAAAAGTTCACCTGATCAAGAGCTTTTAAATCGTTTAATTGTGTTTGATGTATTTTGGCTAAAGACTTACCGATTTCAAAAGGAAGTTTTTCTCGAGCAGTTGCAAATTTTTCATCTCTAAGAATTTTACGAGGAATGGTCTCTCCTGGAATTGCTTCCATGACATAACCCTCACCTATTTCTTCGCCTTCAGAAAACTCAAATATTATTTCTGGTACAGGAGCTCCATTTTTTTTAACAACTTTTTGTATTTTCGCTTCTAAGATTTTTGGAATTGCCATTACGGATTTTTCTTGTGATAGAGTTCTTCTAACAATCAGTTCGTCTTCATTAGCAAGAATAATACGATTTATGTCTGCAGATGCTCCGCCTGTGAGAGGAATCAGTTGCTTAATTTTTTGCTGCAGAGAATTTTCTAAAAATTCCTGAAAGTCTGACATCTTAAGATACTAGGGATGCATCTCGCTCGCCAAAATCCCACCCAGGACCATTATTTTCATAGTTCTTAAGAATACGTCTGGCAACAGATTGCACGTGAACTTCATCGGGACCGTCGTAGATTCTTGCTTCTCTGGCATGTCGATACATCAAACTTAATGGCGTATCGTCGGTGAGTCCTTTTGCGCCATGAACTTGGATGGCTCGATCTATGACATTGTGTAGCATTTCTGCCCCAACCACTTTAATCAAACCGATTTCAATTCTCGCATCATCTCCTTGGTCAATTCTTTTAGCAGCATCAAGGGTCAAATGACGAGAAGCTTGGATTTCACAGGCACTATCGAAGACAAATTTTTGTAGCAGTTGTTTTTTCGTTAATGGAGTCCCAAAAGTTTCTCTCTCATGCATTCTTTCACAAAGTAGGTCAAAAGCTCTTTGAGCTTGGCCTAACCAGCGCATGCAATGAAAAATTCTTCCAGGCCCAAGTCGTTTTTGTGCAATGATGAATCCTTGTCCCCTTGGGCCTAATAAATTTTCTTCAGGAACTTCGACGTTGTCGTATTTAACTTCGTAGTGCCCACCATTAATGCCAAGTACAGGAGTTTCTCGAACAATTTTATAACCTGGGTTGTCTGTTGGAACAATGATCATGCTGAAAGCGCCATGACTAGGAGCGTCTAATTCAGTTCGACACATCACTGTAGTGTAAGCAGCTCTGGCAGCTCCTGTGGTAAACCATTTTGTGCCATTTATTTTCCAAGTACCGTTATCAAGGATAGCTGTGGTTTGTAATTGGGTAGGATCAGAACTTGCAACATCAGGCTCAGTCATGCCAAAACTTGGAAAAATTTCTCCTTGAACTAATGGTTCTAAATATTGATCACGCCAGTGTGGCGAAGCAAATTCTCTTAACATTATTGAATCCTGAAGAGAATGAGTACCCAATGCCACCATGGCAAAAGAAGATCTGCCAATGACCTCATTTACATAGACATATTCCATAAAAGGCATTCCACCTCCTCCAATGTCTTCTGGATGTCCCAATGCCCAAATTTTTTCATCTTTTGCCAATTGCATTAAGGAACCAAGCATTTCTCTAGCCTCAGGCGTACCTTTAGCTAACTCAGTTTCTTTAGGATAAATTTCACTTTCAATGAAATCTTTTACTTTTGCTCTAATTTTTGTCCAATCTTTACTCATAATTTTTATTTGTTTTTTAGTTGTGGAAATAATAAAACATCTCGAATAGATTCGGTACCAGTAATTAACATTGTTAAACGATCTATACCAATTCCAACACCAGCACACGGAGCCAGTCCATACTCAAGAGCTTCAATGTAATCTTTATCAAAATGCATCGCTTCATTGTCACCTGAATCCTTTTTAGCTACTTGATCTTTGAAACGTTCTGTCTGTTCTTCAGGATCATTCAACTCAGAAAAGCCATTAGCAATTTCTTTGCCGTCTATGAAAAGTTCAAATCTTTCTGCTACCTCAGGATTCAAACTAGATGCTCTGGCTAAAGGTGAAACTTCAATCGGATATTCAGTAATAAAAGTAGGCTCTCTAAGTTTCTCTTCAACCAATGCTTCAAATATTTCATTTTTAATGATGGCCTGTGAAGATTTAGCATCAGTTTTTATTTTTTCTGCCTTACAGAATTCCTTAAGTTTCTTGATATTGTCTAAATCCTTTTTCTTAAGAGAAGTGAATTTCAATATTGCCTCATCCATAGTTAATTTATGAAAGGCTTTTTTAAATATATTTGTTTTATGAGGCAATAATTTAGTAATTGCTTTGAACATCTTCTCCACAAATTTAATTTGAAAATCGCTATCAACGTAGGCGGTATAAAATTCCAACATGGTGAATTCTGGATTGTGTCTAGTTGAAAGTCCTTCATTTCTAAAATTTCTATTGATCTCAAACACCTTTTCAAATCCGCCAACAACCAGTCTCTTCAAATATAATTCTGGTGCAACTCTTAAAAATAAATCCATATTCAAAGAGTTATGATGCGTGACAAAAGGCCTTGCTGTGGCACCACCTGGAATGGGATGCATCATAGGAGTCTCAACTTCAATAAAGTCATCAGCCAACAAGAAAGTCCTAATGTTGTTTATTATCTCTGCTCTAGTTTTAAAGACTTCTAAACTTTCTGGATTAGTCAATAAATCTAGATAACGTTTGCGATAACGTAATTCGGTATCAGTTAAACCTGAGTGTTTTTCCGGTAATGGTCGCAAGGATTTAGTTAAGAGTTTTAATTTTTTGACGTGTATCGAAAGTTCACCGGTATTAGTTTTAAATACTGTACCTTCTGCACCGACAATATCTCCTAAGTCATAATTTTTAAACTCGTCGTAGTTCGAAATTTCATCAGCTCTGATGTAAAGCTGAATTCTTCCAGAAAAATCTTGAATGGTTGTAAAACTTGCCTTACCCATCATTCTTCTAAGCATGATACGTCCTGCAACTACTCCTTTTGCCTTTTTCTTTTCTAATTCTTCTTTGGAAAACTCATCAAATTCTTTTTTTAATTCTTGAGCTAAATGTTTTCTTTTGAAATCGTTTGGAAAAGCCATATTAGCTTCTCTATGCTCAGCGAGTTTTTTTCGCCTTTCTTCAATTAAATGATTTTCATCTTTGTCTCGAGACATTATTCAATTCCCTGCTTTAAACTGGCTTCAATAAATAAATCTAAATTTCCATCTAGTACATCGTTGCAGTTTCCTGTCTCTACGCCTGTTCTGAGGTCTTTAATTCTTGCCGAGTCTAATACGTAAGATCTAATTTGACTTCCCCAGCCAATATCTGCTTTTGATGCTTCTAAATTTTCCATTTCTTGTTGTTGTTTTTTTAATTCTATCTCAAAGAGCTTTGCACGTAACTGCTTCATCGCACTATCTTTATTTTTATGTTGCGATCTTTGTGTTTGGCACTGCACTACTATCCCTGAGGGCAAATGAGTCAAACGTACTGCCGAATCCGTTTTATTTACGTGCTGACCTCCTGCACCGCTAGCTCGGTAAGTATCGATTCGAATGTCTGCAGGATTAAAATCTATTTGAATATCATCATCTACTTCTGGTGATACAAAAATTGACGCAAAAGAGGTATGACGACGATTTCCAGAATCGAAAGGTGACTTTCTAACCAGTCGATGAACTCCTGATTCTGTTCTAAGCCAACCATAAGCAAACTCACCTTCAAATTTAATCGTGGCGCTTTTAATTCCTGCAACTTCTCCTGGAGAGACTTCAATTAATTCAGTTTTAAAATCCTTGTTTTCGCCCCATCTCAAATACATCCGCAAAAGCATTTCTGCCCAATCCTGAGCTTCTGTTCCCCCCGAACCAGACTGAATATCAAGATAAGTGTTTGCTTGATCCATCTTTCCTGAAAACATCCTACGGAACTCCAAATCTGCAATTTTTTCTTCAACATTAAAAAGTTCTTCTTTTAGTTGGTTTGCTTCGGATTCATCTTCGCTTAGCTCAAATAATTCATT
>CABXRO010000015.1 GCA_902514645.1 uncultured SAR86 cluster bacterium | reverse complement strand
TGAAATTATTTCGCAGGCTGGAAAAGAAAAAGCTGTGACCATAGCTACAAATATGGCTGGAAGAGGAACAGATATTGTTCTTGGAGGCTTTCCAGAGTCTAAAACAGCTAGAAAGGAAATTGTTGAGTTGGGAGGATTACATGTCATAGGTACCGAGCGACACGAATCTCGAAGAATTGATAATCAGCTAAGAGGAAGGTCAGGACGACAAGGTGATCCAGGTTCTTCACAGTTTTTCTTATCACTAGATGACGGCTTGCTCAAGATATTTGCTCCAGATCGAATGAAAGCTCTTATGCAATCCTTTGGGGGAATGAAAAAAGGAGAATCAATAGAACACAAAATGCTGACCAATTCTATAGAAAGAGCTCAGCGAAGAGTTGAAGGCAGAAATTTTGATATACGTAAAAGAATTCTTGAATTTGATGACGTCTTGAATGAACAAAGGCAAGTAATTTATAAGCAACGCAAAGAGATACTAGAAGATAAAGAATTAAACGACTTAATCTCAAATATGCGAGCTGACGTTTTAAGCTCAACTTTTGAGGTTCATATCCCTGAATATGAAATTGAATCCAATTGGAAGGTTGATGAACTAAAAAACACTCTAGAAACTGATTTTAATCTTCAATTTAATTTGAAAGCTGAATTAGAGAATAATGAATCCAATCCTCAAGAGGTGCTGAATAGACTGTTAGATTTTGCTGACGATGTTTATTTGGAAAAAAGGAATAGATTTCCGAGTGTTTATTCTCAACTTGAGAACCAAATTATTCTGCAAGTTATTGACCAAAGTTGGAAAAATCATATCAATCAACTCGATTCGCTTAGACAAAATATTGGATTTCGAAGCTATGCAGGAAAAGATCCTCGTCTTGAATACAAAAGAGAAGCATTTGAGATGTTTGAACAACTTCTTGAAACAATAAAAAAAGAGTCCACAAGGTTCCTTTGCCGTGTCGAAGTAAAGCCGGAAGATGAACAAGAAATTGAAAAAATGAAATCGAGAGAGGTCTTGGAAAAAACTAAAACTGTTCATGAAAATTCTCCATCAGCATTTGTGGATAATTCTATGTCTAACCAAAGAACTTCTAATGACGAACAGCAGGTAGAGGGAAATAGACGATTAAGAAGACTACAAGCAAAAGCCAATAGAAAGAAAAAGAAAAGATAATGTTTAAAGGTATAAAAATTGGTTGTTCATCATCTGGAACTAAATATGGAACTAGATTGGATACCACAATCATAAAACTTGAGAAGAATGCAATTTGGTCTGGTTTATTTACTTCGAACAAATTTAAATCTGCGCCGGTTGAAATATGTTTGAAAAAAATGAATAAAAATATCTCAGAGCAAAAGGTCTTAATGATCAACGCAGGAAATGCCAATGCTGCAACAGGTATAAAAGGTAAAAAAGATTCTGAAAAACTTATTGACGAAGTCACTTCCTTATTAAGTATTTCTAAAGACAATGCCCTTCCCTTCTCTACTGGTGTGGTAGGAGAATTGCTTGATACTAAAAAACTTTCTCTGGCTTTTAAAAAATGCTGTGCTCAGTTAGGGAAAAATTCTTGGGAAGACTTTGCCAAAGCCATAATGACTACAGATACCTGTCATAAGATAGTGAAGAAACAATTTTCTCTAGGCTCTCAAAAAATAAACGTAATTGGAGTAGCGAAAGGAGTTGGCATGATTGAGCCGAATATGGCAACTACCCTAAGTTTTATATTTACAGATCTTATGCTTTCAAAAATTCAATTGAAAAAATTACACAAGGATATTTGCGATCAGACGTTTAACTCAATCTCAATTGATGGAGATCAGTCTCCTAGTGATTCTAGTATTTTCGCAACAACCTCAGAGAAAAAAAGTGATATTAAAAAATACCACAAAAGAATAAAGAACAACTTCTCTGAAGTATTTGAAGAATTAGCTAAAAAGTTGGTTTTAGATGGAGAAGGTGCAACCAAACTCATCAAAATTAAAGTCTCAGGATTAAGTTCTTTTGCAGCTTCTAAGAAAGTTGCTTTAAAAGTTGCAAACTCTCCTCTAGTTAAAACAGCTGCATATGGCGAAGATCCAAATTGGGGCAGAATCATTACTGCTGCCGGAAATACAGATATAAAGGAATTTGATATGAAAAATCTATCACTAAAAATTGGAGGTCATCCGGTTTTAGTCAATGGAAATCTAAGTCCGAAATATTCCGAAGCAAAGGGTAAAAAAGAATTTAGAAAAAAAACAATCAATATTGAAATCAATCTTGGAAAATCTAAACAATCAGCTCTTGTCATGACTTCAGACTTAACGCCAGAGTACATATCAATCAATAGTGATTACAGAAGCTAGATTTATTCCAATAACTCCAAGAAAAATTCCAGAAAACTTCTTTTCTTTGATCGAAAAACTATCTGATAATTCAAAGTACTTGATCTACCGAGTTGACGTGATTAATTTTTCATTAGAACACTGGAATAGAACTAAAGAAATTTATCAAAATAAGGGAGGTAAAGTGATTTTGAATTCGAGATTAAGAGGAATTGTTTCTGATGATGAATATCTTCATCTAACATCTAATGATCTAACTAAAACAAACCAGTTGAGCTCCTTTATGATGGGAGCTTCCTGTCATAATAAAAAAGAGGTTATTAAAGCTGCGCAACTTAAGCTGGATTATATTTTTATCTCGCCAGTTAAAAATGTTGCAAATAAAAATCCTGCATTAGGCTGGGAAGACTTTTCGAACCTTGCCAGATTATTTCCAGGACCTAGCTTTGCTTTAGGGGGCTTAAAGCAAGAAGACTTTGAGATTGCAAAAGAAAATGGTGCTCAAGGTATTGCAGGTATTAGTGAATTTTTTCAATCTTCTGAATGAGATAAATCCGAAAAAATAACATTTCTCTCATTAAGCCAATCAGACAAATCTAGAGAACGACATCTTTCTGAACAGAAAGGTTTAAATTTTTTATCAGCACTTTCAGAAATTTCTTCTTTGCAGCTTGGACATTTCATTTAGTTTCAATCTGAGTAATTATTTTTTGATGTAATTCAGTAACAGCTTTTTTTAGATCTTCTAAAGTATTTTCATTTTCAATAATATGCGTTGCTAATCTAAGTCTTTCAGAACGATTGATTTGCGAGAGAATTATAGTTTTGACTTGTTCTTCAGAAACATCATCTCGAGTCTTTGTTCTTGAAACTTGTGTTTCTTCAAATACATCAATGACCAATACTTCATTACAATAATTGGACTGTTTAGTTTCAAACAATAATGGAGAGGCAAGAATTGTATAAGCGGAAGTAGAAGATTTTAATTCCTCTTTTATTAATTCTGCGATCAAAGGGTGAAGTAGATTTTCTAACCAATCTTTTTCATCTTCTTTTTCAAATATTATTTCTCTTAATTTTTTTCTATCCAGTTCGCCTGTAGAAAGAAGAATTTCAGTGCCATATCTTTTTTCTATTTCTAAAAGACCTGATTCTCCTTTTTGGACAGGAACCCTAGATAAAACATCAGCATCAACTATTTTGATTCCCAAAGAAGAAAAAATTTCAGTTGCGGCTGATTTGCCAGACCCAATTCCACCTGTTACACCCAAAACAAACATTTTTTATATTTTTTTAAAAATCCTATACTATGACAATTCTTTCACAATATCTTATAAGTATGAATCCATATAGACTTCTTTTTTTTCTGACTGTACTAAATCTTCTAAACATTACTGATAGACAATTAATCGCAAGTTTCGCCAACTATATAGTTCCTGAGCTAGAACTTACAGGGTGGCAATTTGGACTGCTGACTTCTCTAGCGTTCATTTTCTTTTATTCAATAATGGGTCTATTTATGGGAGCTTTGGCTGATCGTGTAAATAGAACTAAGTTGATTGCTTTTGGAGTTGTTCTTTGGAGTATTTTTACAATGGCATCAGGCGCAGCTAAAGGATTTATCACTTTAGCTCTCCCTAGAATGTTCATTGGTGTAGGAGAATCAATTCTCACACCTACTTCAATGTCTCTTTTGGGTGATGCCTTCCCTCCAAAAAGAATGGGTTTTGCTTCAGGATTTTATTACTTGGGAGTACCTTTAGGTGTTGCGATAAGTCTTTTGTTAGTTGGATTCGTAGCAGATATAAAGTCACCAGTTTTTTTGGAAGGTCTTCTTGGAGAGACAATTGGCTGGCGAGGCTGTTTTTACATGCTAGGAATTATCGGTGTCTTTTTAGGACTTTCTATGTTGCTTTTTAAAGATGAGAAAAGAATAGAGATTCAAAATTCAATAGATTCACAAGAAGAAAAGCTTTCCTTTGCGGAAGTAATGAAAATTTTAGTTAGCGCTTTAAAAAAATCACCTGCTCTGACGCTAACCATTTCTGGAGGTGTTTTTTATCACATCATTCTTGGTGCAGCTGCCTTTGAGCAAATTTGGTTGGTTGAGGAAAGAGGTTTTAATAGAAGTGTAATCGCTCAAATATCAGGAATAATCGCTGTGTTTGCAGGGCTAGCAGGAGTTTTGTTTGGTGGATTAGTCAGTGACTGGTGGTTAGAAAAGACAAATCAAGGAAGGCCTATTTTCTTGTTTTGGTTATCTCTTATTTTACTACCAATAGGTGTAATCTATAGATTTGTAGAACCAACAACTGTAATTTTTTGGGTTGGAGTAGTGGTAGGATATTTTCAGTTAGGATGTTTTTACGGTCCTACTTTTTCAACTGTTCAAGAGTTAGTTCCAGAGAAAATTAGAGCGACAATTGTTGCTTTCTATATTCTTTGTATAAATCTAATTGGTCTTACTGTAGGATCTTTAGGAGCGGGAATTTTAATAGATTTAACAAGGGGTAATATTGCGGAGCCTTACACCTGGTCTTTACTAATTTTTAGTTTCATAGGATCGCTTGCTATTCCATGCTATTACATAGCAGGAAGAAGGTATGCTAGAGATAAAGCTAATCTAGAAACCGCAGTTTAATCGTCAGAAACAACAGTCGTTTTAAAAGGACTTTTTTTGAAATTCCAAAGTAATTTGAAAGCTTTTATCGACATCAAACGAAAAGTTCGATCAATGAAAGGTGCACTTTCTTTTTCTGTTTTTACTTCACAAGTTTGTTTTCCCCGAATTAATTTTCCAGGAAGAACTCCAGTAGCTTCGCCAGCTTCATATACTACTTCGCCGCTTTTAACTGTAGCCAAATAACCAGAAGAGGTTTGAATTAATCTTCTTCCTCCTAATGGGAGGTCGTATACCATTTTTGGATGGGTGACATTAAGCTTTTCGAAGTCAATAATATTTAGGTCGGCTAACATTCCTGTTTTAATTTCTCCTCGGTCGAACAAACCATAAGTTTCAGCAGTATCCTTGGTTTGTTTTCTAACAATTAATTCAATTGGAATTTTTTTACCAGCTTCTCTATCTCTTGCCCAATGAGACAAATTAGTTGTCGGCATACTTGCATCACATATTAATCCACAATGAGCGCCGCCATCGCTTCCACCAGCTACAGACGATTTAAGACCATAAGCTCGTTCTACAAAATCTAATTTATGGTTTTCATAAGGGGTGAAACATGCATAAACAAGATTGGTCCCTTCGTTTTTTAGAAATTCATCATAAATTACTTCAAGTTCAGGCATGCCTTTAGACTCTGCTAAAGCTGCAATACTGTCTTCTTTTCCTGGCTCATAATTAGGAGGATCTCCTAAAATAAACTGCGTTTCATAATTGGAAATAAGTTTAAGACCTAAGTTAGCTGCTTGTTTGATTTCTTCTTGAGATTTAGCACCGCCTTGATCATTCATTGATTTTTCTATTTCAGAGGCAAAATTTGGTTTTTCATTCAGAAGTTTTTCCTTAAAGGCAGGATCTTTCATAATTTGAACCCTCTCGGACAAAGGAAGGTCTGCTATTTCGCGATAAGAGGAATGGCCAATAAAGGGGTGCAAAGAACTTTCCAGACCAAACATCATTCCTACATTCCTTCCTGGAAATTGAGGTCTAACGTTTTTACCTTTAAGAAACTGTTCTTCACAAAATAAAATTGTTTTTACTGCATCTCCACTTGTCTGAAGGACTGTAAGTCCACAATCGCTTTTTTCTACGTATTCTCTCATCCAAGACATTTCAATTTCTTTATCTAGCCAGTCAGAAACAATTTCTAATGTTCCCTCGCCTGCTTTATCGATAGCAAAAGCTAAAGACTTCATTTCTTCTGAGCTTGCTTCTGTTCCAGGAACATAAACCCCATGAACATCTCGATGTAAAATCGTTCTAGAAGTACTAAAACCTAGGGCGCCAGATTCAATAGCCTCGGTAACGATATCTGACATTATTGAAATTTCTTCTTTCGAGGCATCAACTTGACTTTGACATCTCTCGTATCCCATAACATAACTTCTCAAAGGACCATGTCCAATCATAAAACCAAGATCCATGACAAAATCCTTTTTTTCTATCGCATCTAAAAACTCTGGAAAAGTTTCCCAGTTCCAGTCAACTCCTTCATGGAGAGCCGTACCAGGTATGTCTTCAACTCCTTCCATCAATTGGATTAAAAATTCCTCATCGCCAGGTTTAACGGGGGCAAAACCAACTCCACAATTCCCCATAACAACTGTCGTTACGCCGTGCCAACTCGATGGAGTCAAATAGGGGTCCCAACATACTTGGCCATCATAGTGCGTATGGATATCTACCCAGCCAGGAGTAACTAAGTTTCCTTTGGCATCTATTTCCTTTTTTCCAGGATTCTCGACGATTCCAACAACAGAAATCTTTCCATTATCAATTGCAATATCTCCATGGAAAGATTTTTTCCCACTTCCATCAATAATTTTCCCGTTTCTAATAACTAAGTCGTGTAAAGCTCTCATGAAATTATTATATAAACAAAAGAAGAAGAAATGTATAAATTTTGGTGGAGCTACGCGGGATCGAACCGCGGACCTCCTGAATGCAAATCAGGCGCTCTCCCAGCTGAGCTATAGCCCCAAAGGAATTGGATTATATAAGAAGTTGTCAAATAACTAAACAGATACGAAGTTTGGATTATCTGAAGGGTTAGGCAAATTTGCTTGGATTTTTTCTACAATATCTCGCTGAAAAACTTCTTTAGTTTTTTGGTACATTGGATGGCCTAAAGTTGCCAAATCTTCTGCTTTTTCCATTGCTCTTGTCATAAGATCTTCTGGAGAAGACACAACTTCATCAATCCAACCAGCGCTAACAGCGTCAGACATTTTATATGGATCTGCATGAAAGAGAGCTCTATAAATATGTTGTTTATCAACTCGACTGGCAGCAATTTCCATTATTGGCACAGGAATATCCATGTTGTTTCTAACTTCATTAGCTTGAACAACAAATTCACCATCTATACCAATTCGGTAATCACAACAACAAACTACAAAAATACCTAGTGCTACTGCATGCCCTGAGATTGCAGCAACTACTGGTCTTGGAAAGGTGTATAAATCAAATAAAGTCTTGAAGCCTAAAGCAGACATATTTTTAATTAGATCAATATCGCCCGAAGCAAAAGTTTTTAAATCGAAACCTCCAGAGAACATTCCGTCTCTTCCAGTTAAAATTACTGAACCTTTATCTTTAGGTATTTCAGAAAGAATTTTTTGAAGAGTTTCCAACATTGGATAGGAAAAGACATTTGCCTTTCCGTCATCCAACGTAATTATCGATACATCTCCTTCTGTTTTTAAAGTTGCTAACTCTGACATTTTTATCTCCTAGATTAAGTCGCATGCCTCCGCAGGCATCCAGTGTGCTTCCTTGCCTTCCCATTTAATGTTACAGCCAATGGGATTGGTAACTGGCACAGAAATTTTTTTATTTTCCTCAAGTTCTTCAAGGACTCTATCTAAATCGTTAACTTTTATATTAGATGAATCTTTAGGAGAATCAACTCCTCTTCCGGTGTAAACCAACTTTCTTTTTTTATCAAAAACAAAAAAATGGGGTGTTTTTAAAGCTCCGTAATCTTTAGCAGCTTTTTGGGTTTCATCATAAAGGTAGAGCCAAGGAAATTTTAAGTCATCCATTCTTGTAACCATATTTTCAAAACTGTCCTCTTCATAAGTATTTTTACTGTTTGAATTTACTGCAATGAATTTAAATCTTGGTCCTTGATATTTCTCTACCGCTGCTCGTGTGACTTCGTCTGATCCAGTAACATAAGGACAATGGTTGCAAGTAAAGAAAATGATTAGATTTTCATATTCTTGAAAGGAATCAAGAGAGTAATAATCTACATCAGTACCTACCAGATCAAAATCCGGAGCATTTTCACCAATGCTCAATGTATAAGCCAATTTTATTTATAAGATAAAAGTTTGTAGGAAATTTTATCTGGAAGATCTTTAGCGCCAGGAATGCCTCTTGCAACCATATAAGGTTTCAATGCCTCTATTGCTTTTGGTTCGTCAAAATGACAAATATTTGGATACATATGATGCATCACATGGATTTGCATTGAATGATTAAAAAATCTAGGAATCCCATTTACCCAAAATCTTGTATCTTTATATCTTCCCTGTGGTAGAACTTTATGTGGTTCATGAGAAAAGATAACTCCTAAATATGAAGTAACAATTTTTCTGGGAAGCCACCATAGAAACAAAGTCTCTAAAGGAAAATAAAAGGCTGCAATCATTTGACCGAAAAAAAACATTAGTGCAAAAGAAGTTCCTTTTTCTACATCAGCTTTAAAGCTCTGATCTTCTTCAGTAAACATCTCCAACATTTTTTGAAGTCTAGAATCTCCACCATTGGTCTGACTGTGCACATTTATAGCAGCCTGCCACCAGTGATCAACGTGTGTGTGAAAAAAATCAGGATCTCTTTCAGGGTTATTGGTGTAAGCATGATGCTTAATGTGAATCGCCTTTAAAATGTGATGCGATTGTGCAAGTGGAATTAAAGAAATCTGACCAACAAATGCGTTTAACCATTTTAATTTTTTATTCTTTCCGGACAGGTGACCGTGCTGACCGGCGTGAGACGGTAGATAAGAAAATGCGGTTGATAAAGTACTCAGAACAAATCCAGCCAAAAGTGATAAAGACCCCATAAGAACCATTGACCAAATGCCTAGCCAAATAACAAATTGTCCTAGACCAATGGCAATCATTTCCCACTCTATTCTGCCCATGAAAGTTCTAGCAACTAAACGTTCCTCATCAATAGATAGAAGTTTTTGGTTATCCAAAGTAAATTGATTCATCCTAACCAACCCCATGCTTTGTATTTGGCAAATACTCCAAGAATAAGTCCTGCGAAGTAGCCTAGATAATTTAAATAAAATTCTGAATTGAAGTTAAAAAAATTAAGAAAAATTGCATTAAAAATACTGCCCCAAAAAATCAAACAAAACCAAACTAGTCCCCAGTTCTCGAGATGGGTTGAAAAGCGCTCAGCAAATTTTTCCATTATAAAAAGTCGTAAGTTTTTTGATTAATTGTGATATTTTCTTACTTGAGGAGAAATAATACAACATAAAATTTGTATTCAAAGATACCATGTCAGAAATAAAAGATTTCTCAATAGATATACCTGAAAATAAGCTTGAAGACTTAAAAAAACGTTTAGAGTTAACAAGGTGGCCCGAAAAAGAGACTCCGGACGATTGGACCCAAGGCATTCCATTGTCTTACATGAAAGAAATTCACGAATATTGGTTGAATGAATATGACTGGAAAAAACATGAAAAAGATATTAATGAATTTCCTCAGTTCATAGCAAATATAAATGATTTAGATGTTCACTTCATTCATTACCCCTCCCCTCATAAAGATGCCAAACCTTTAATCATCACTCATGGTTGGCCAGGTTCCATTGTGGAATTTTTGCAAGTGATTAAACCTTTAGCAGATCCGACAATAAACGGTGGAGACCCTAAAGATGCTTTTCATGTGGTAACTCCGTCTTTACCTGGATTTGGTTTTTCAGGAAAACCCACAAAACCGGGGTTTGGTGTAGAAAAAATCGCAGATACTTTTTCTAAGCTAATGAAAGATCTGGGTTACAAAAAGTATTTTGCCCAAGGTGGTGATTGGGGTTCTGCAGTAACAACTGCTCTTGGCGCACAAGATCCTGAATGCGAAGCTATTCATTTAAATATGGCAGTAGTTTCGCCAGATATGGATACTATGAATGATTTAACCGAATTTGAACAAAATGCTCTTGCAGGATTTCAATTTTATCAAGAATGGGACTCAGGCTATTCCAAACAACAATCCACAAGACCACAAACTTTAGGCTATGGATTAACAGATTCGCCGATTGGTCAAGCGGCATGGATTTTAGAAAAATTTTACCAATGGACCGATTGTGATGGACATCCAGAAAATGCCGTCTCTAGGGATGAGCTTCTTACTAACGTCATGTTTTATTGGTTAACGGAAACTGCGACTTCATCAGCAAGATTGTATTGGGAAAGCTTTGGAGAATTTAATGGAGGAGAAGTAAATACCCCAACGGGCGTAAGTATTTATCCAAAAGAAATTTTCAAGGCATCTGAACGCTGGCTGAAAAAAAGATATACAAATCTTAAATATTATAACGTCCTAGATTCTGGAGGTCACTTTGCCGCTCTTGAAAAACCAGAACTTTACATCCAGGAACTAAGAAGCTTTTTTGGATCTTTTTGAGTCATAAAAAAAGTTTTAAAGACGTTTTTTTTAGAATAGAATCCATCCTGTGTTAAGGAAAAAAAATAAACTTTCATTAATTTTTTGTTTAGTTTTAATCTCAAGTGGATTACTTGGGGAGATAGCTCACAACCATTCTCATGAAATCCATCATGAAAATCTTCTTCAATCTGAATTTCATGATGAATGTATCTCCTGTTTTAATGATCTTGTAAGTAATGACCTTGAGTTTGCTTCATATCATCTTTTTTTCTCTAACACATTAGAGATTGACCAGTTCAATTCTGCCGCAAAAGATAAAATATCTTTTTTTCTATCTAGAGCACCTCCTAAGTAAAACAAACTTTTAAACTTTTTTAATTTTAATTTTTAATTTCTTGGAGGAAATTATGAAAAAATATTTGTATTTAATTTTATGCTCCATTTTTATAAATGTGAGTTTTTCTCTAGTCGAAGAAATAATAGTTACTTCTTCTCTTGGAGGAGCAACATTAGGGGAATTAGATTCTCCAATTTTTGTCATTAAAGGCGAAGATATCAATTACTCTGGCACTACAAGTCTCGGGGATAATTTAAAATATCTTCTAGGAATAAATTCTTCAGATTTTGGTGCTGCAGTAGGTCAGCCAATAATAAGGGGAATGTCAGGAAATCGAGTGAGAATATTATCCAATGGTAAATTGGTTAGAGATGTTTCCGGTCTTGGTTCGGATCACTTAAATGATGTCGACTTGAACGATATTCAACAAATTGAAGTGGTACGTGGTCCTTCATCTTTGTTGTATTCAAATGGAACAATGGGCGGAATAGTTAATATCGTTGACCAAACAATTGCCAGTAAAGACTTCGAAGGAAACGATTTCAATATTGGCCTGGAAACACAGTCAGTAAATAGCGGTACATCAGGAAGTTTTTCTTACAAGGGTAATGTGAACGATGTGAACCTAACTTATGCTTTAAAAGAAATTCATTTTGAGTCCTACGATGTTCCAACGAATTCAATCATTCATGAAGGTTCGCCTGAAGCTGACGAAAATCTAAAAAACTCTGATTACGCAACTTTAAGTCATAAACTAGGTACTTCAATTGTTAGAGATTGGGGATATTTTGGATTTTCTTTGGCAGATATTGAGAATACTTATGGAATTGCCTTCCATGAAGAAGAAGACCCTGTTCCAGGAGCGCCTGTTGAAGACCATGATGATAGGATAAAAGTTGACACAAGTTCTACGAACCTAACCATAGAAGGAGCATCAACCAATATTTCTGCATTGGACAAGCTGAGTTATTTTGTGCAAGTAAATGATTATGATTTTATTGAATCTCATGTAGAAGAAGGAGTAGTTGAGGAATCAACTACTTTTACTAATGAATCTTTTGAAGTAGGTCTAAAATTTGATATTGGCGATCAAGCATCTGGCAATAGGCAAAATGTCATGCTGAATTTAAGTGAGGAAGACATTTCTATCAAACCTTCCGATGCTAATGAAGACCCTTTTATGAGACCCGCTGATTCTCAGATGTTAAGCCTTGGATACTTTATCTGCAGAGAGCTTGATGTTATGGATCTTGATTTTGGGGTACGTTTGGATCGAGTTTCTAGAGATGGGTCAATAAAAACTGCTAATGCTGTTACGCTTCACGATATCAGTGAAACTGATGTTAGTGCAGCTCTTACGATGGGCTGGAGCCTAGAAAATAACGTAGGCCTTACTCTTGGAGTCTCGAGCGTTGCTAGAGCACCATCTGAACTAGAACTTTTTATGAATGGAACGCATCTTGCTGCAGGTAGAGATGAGTTTGGTAATCCCAACTTAGAATCTGAAAGGTCAAATAATATTGATTTCAGTATCAGTTATGAAAACGATGGTTATTTTGTAAATACCTCTTTGTATACTAATTCAGTTGATAATTACATTTATCTTCTTAACTCGGGGCAGAGTCCCAAAGCCGATGCTAATAAAATCGATTATGATTATGTTCAAGCAGACGCTGACTTTCATGGTTATGAGGTAGAAATTGGAAGGACATTTGTTCTGAGCAATAGCGAAGTTCTTGTTTCCTATGGAAGAGATCAGGTTATCGGAACTTTTTCGGACGGAGGAAATGTTCCAAGAATAACGCCCGTTAAAAACATTTATCGTTTAGCTATCTCTCAAGAAAACGTGACTTATGATTTCAAAATCAATGATGTTCAGAGAGAAGATGATCTTGGAGTTGGAGAAAGTATTACAAAAGCATTTACCATGGTCGATTTTGATTTGAGAAGATCATTTAGTATTGGCAACGAAGAGGAGCTCATACTTTCAATTTTTGGAAGGAACCTTTTAGATGCAAAAGCTAGAAGCCATTCTTCTTTCGTTAAAGATGAAGTACCTATGCCGGGTCGAAACTTTGGTATCAAGTTTAACTTCAATTTTTAATTTATAGATTCCCCCTTGGGCACCCCTTCAATTTTTTGGAGGGGTGTTTCAAATAAATTATTCTAGAACTTTAGAATACACCCTCATTAAAGCCTCAGAAATCTCCTCTGGAACTTCTTCTTGAAGAAAATGGCCAGCAGATGTCTTTGTAACAGGGGCATTTGGGAAGTTTGCCTGCATTGCAGAAAGTCCTTTGCCTAAGATAGGGTCATTCATTCCCCAAACTATTTCTGCTGGAATCTTTAAGGTTTCTACATATTTGTCTATTTTAAGCATTGCTGGTGAACTTGGATGATTAGGTCCGTCAGGTACCATGCGCATCATTGCAAGAGGAGCTTTATAGTTACCGCTGTCATAGACAGGTTTGCCATATAGTTCTGCGACCTCTGAAGTCCAGGAGTTTGGATCTCCCTGTACTCCTTTTAATCTTTCAAAGATTGAGAATACTACTTCGACAATCATTTCTCCGACTATTGGCATTTTTACCGTAGCGTGAGCTGGAGAAAGGTCTCTTTCTTCAGACGACCAATCGAATCCAGTATTTAATATAACTGCTCCTTTGAGCAGATTAGGCGATAAAGCTAAAGCGCCCATGCCAATTGGGCCTCCCCAGTCCTGGCCAGCATAAATCAATTCAGAGAGTTCTAATTCTTCTAAGACAGTGTTGATCCAACGAATATGATTATCTGTAGTATGCATGCTCGCTGGAATTTTTGAAGAAAATCCAAGGCCAAGACTTGTAGGCATAATAACTCTAACTTTATCTAAAGGGAGATTTTCAACTACTTTCCTATACAAAAATCCAGAAGTAGGATTTCCATGCATTAGAAAAAAAGGAAAGCCTTCTCCTATTTCAAGTATATGAACCTTCAAACCGGGCTCTACCTCAACAAAATAACTTTTATAATTTTGATCAATCAATTCTCTTGCATAATCGGGCAAGGGGAATGCTTCATATGTGCCTGAATTAAGTTTCACTTCACCCTCGCCTTTTGGTGTGTAAAGCTCTCCATCTCTGGTTATATAAAAACTAAAAATAGCTAACCCTAAAGCTACTAAAATTAAAATTCTTAAAAAAACTTTCACAATCTTGCCTCCTTCATGTTTCAAGTTATTTAGTTCGACCAGTAGATATACTCATCTCCTGCTTCGTATTCTTGTCCATCATATTTATCGATCATTATTGGAGCCTCATAAGCTGATGGCACAATAGAATCGGCTTGTTGCGAATTAAAGTCTGCTAATAAGCCTTCAAGTAATTTAACTTTTTCTGGATAAGACTCAACAAGATTATTTTTCTCTGTGGGGTCTATCGAAGTATCAAAAAGCCAACGAAAATTTTCCTTTTTGCTTACGATGTACTTCCAATTTTCGTGCAAAATGGATTGGTGATTTCCCGAACGCCAGAAAAGAGTTTTATGAGGTTCTGAAGATTTTTCTTTCTTAATATAAGGGAGAAGATTAACCCCATCTAAATCTGCTCGTTTAAATTTTATTCCAGCGGCGGAAGTAACTGTCGAGAAAATATCAAAGTGATGTACAGCGCTATTGGATTTTTGTCTTGGATTAATCTCATCAGGCCAGCTGACAATATATGGAACTCTAATTCCACCCTCAAAAAAACTTATTTTCCATCCCCTATAGGGCTTATTGATGTCTTCCAATTCAATGTAATTTGCTCCACCATTATCACTGGTAAAAATGATCATAGTTTTGCCATAAATTTCTAACTCTTTAAGTTTTGCAACCACTTTTCCAACACTTCTATCGAGTGCCGCAATCATGCCAGAATAAACCTGAAGATTGTGACCAGCCATATGACTCATTTGTTCAACATCGCTTCGTAAGGCTTGAAGTGGGTTATGTACTGCCCAATGACTTAAATACAAAAAGAATGGTCTGTTTTTATTTTTTTCAATAACTTTTAATGCTTCATCGGTGTAGTAATCGGTGACATATTTATCTGGGGCAAATAGCTCGCCTTCATTGAATCTTGCTGAATACTGACCTATTCCCCAAATCATTCGATCAATTCCAGTATCGAACTTAGTATTAACTATTTCTGGATCGTCCTCAGGAGCATATAGGGGACCAACTAGAGATAAAGAATCTTCAAATCCTTGACTCAATGGGTCCATGCCATTGGCATGACCAAGATGCCATTTTCCAATGTGAGCTGTGTAATATCCAGCATCGCGCAAAACTTCAGCAATGGTAATTTGCTCGGTAGGCATTCCTTGTTCCCACACAGGAGGCAAATTTCTTGAAACTTCGTTATCAATTCTTGCTTTGAGTACTGCATCGTCTTCTTGAGCAAGCCAAGACAAGATCAATCGTCCGGTTGCAGGTACTGGGGTGAATTCGTAACCAAATCTGGTTGGATATTTTCCAGTCATTATGGACGCTCTGGAAGGCGCGCAAGTCGCATTCGCTGCGTAACCTCGAGAAAACAAAATTCCGCTTTCTGCTAAAGAATCTATATGGATAGTCTTTAAAGAACCGTCTGCTGCTCCACCGTTATGCATGGAAATATCGTTGTAACCCATATCATCTGCCAAGATTAAAATGATGTTTGGTCTTTCATCTTCACTCGTAGCTTCTGGGCCCGCTGACCAAGAAGTAGGAATATTTTCTTGAACCGGCATAAAGATAGCGGCTACTTTCGGTATAGACCAAATTAAGATATTTACTTTGTATTCCCAAGCAATAATCCCAATGAAAACAATTGCAATAAGTGAGTAAAGCGTCTTTTTAAGCATTTTGAAATCTATCTCTGAGAAAAGAATATAGAATATGATAGTTTTACTGTCAAAATAAGGGTTTCTGGTGGGTCTGGCAGAACTCGAATCTGCGACCTCACCCTTATCAGGGGTGCGCTCTAACCAGCTGAGCTACAGACCCAAAATTAGAAGTAAAAATCTTATCTTGCTTATCTTGGAGAAAGGATTATAGGTTTTTTTTCTTGTAGATACTATGTAAAGTAAAAAAACTTTAGAAAATTATTTTTAGGAGAAAGATGGAAAATTTTGATGGAAAAATTGCGGTTATCACAGGCGGTGGAACCGGCATGGGAAGAGAGCTCACTTATCAATTGGCTGCAGAAGGTTGTCATGTCTCTATTTGTGATGTCATTGAAGAAAATATGGAAGAGACCTTCCAAGAAGCTACAAAAAAATATCCCCACGTAAAAATCACCAAACACTTATGCGATGTTTCTTCTGAAGAAGATGTCTTGCGTTTTAGAGATGAAGTTTTGGAACAACAAGAAACCGAGCATATCAATTTACTTTTTAATAATGCCGGTATTGGTGGTGGAGCAAGTTTTGTTCTTTCTGGAATAGAAGAATGGGAAAGAACTTTTAAGATTTGTTGGGACGGAGTTTATTTGTGCTCCCGAGCATTTATGGACGCCCTATTTAAAAGCAAAGAAGGCCATATGATCAATACCAGTAGCGTTAACGGTTTTTGGGCAACCCTTGGACATTCCCAACCCCACACTTCTTACTCTGCAGCAAAATTTGCAGTTAAAGGCTTTACCGAAGCCTTGATCAACGACTTTCGTATCAATGCGCCACACCTTGGTGTATCTCTGGTCATGCCAGGACATATTGGAACTTCGATTAGTGAAAATTCTGGAAAAGTCTTGGGTCAAAAAGACATAGCTGATCTTAATGACGAAGAACTTCAAGAAATGAAAGATAGATGGATTAAAGTGGGTGCGCCTGTACATAACCTTTCTTTAGAAATGTTTCGTGAGTCAGTCATGAATAGACAAAGAGATTTCAAAGAAAAAGCCATTACTTCTGCTGAAGCTGCTGCGAAAGTAATTTTGGATGGCGTCAAAGCTAAAGAGTGGCGAATTCTTATCGGCCCCGATGCCAAGGCTTTGGATAGAAGAGTCAGAGAGAATCCGGAAAAAGCTTACGATCATGATTTTCTTCCCATGAGAGATGACAGTCACTTTAATTTAATGAAGCAACTTAAAAATCTCTCTGAAGAAGAAAACTAAAAAAACTA
Organism: uncultured SAR86 cluster bacterium; assembly: GCA_902514645.1. GTDB lineage: Bacteria > Pseudomonadota > Gammaproteobacteria > Magnimaribacterales > AG-339-G14 > MEDG-81. The sequence continues at coordinate 4,771 of CABXRO010000015.1, read as the reverse complement.
GTTTTTGGTTTTATCGACCAATTTATTGGCTTCAATCCAAGGCATCATGCCTCGAAGATCTGCGCCAACTTTTTCAATTGGATGTTCTCTTGATTCACGACGATACTTTTCCATTTCTGGTCCACCTTCAGGACCATTACTCTTTCTGGCATCAGTCACAAATTCATCAGCAAACTCACCGTTTTGAATTCGATCTAGAATTTTTTTCATCGCTTGCTTAGCTTCATTGGTCACAACTTTAGGACCAGAGGTATAGTCACCATACTCTGCAGTATTTGAGATGCTGTAACGCATGTTTGCTAAACCGCCTTCATAGATTAAATCAACGATAAGTTTCACTTCATGAACACACTCAAAGTATGCCATCTCAGGAGGATAACCTGCTTCAACTAAAGTTTCATAACCAGCTTGAATGAGAGAAGTTAAGCCACCACAAAGAACTGCCTGCTCACCAAATAAATCGGTTTCCGTCTCATCTTTAAAAGTAGTTTTGATGATTCCAGCTCTACCGCCGCCGATAGCAGACGCATAAGCAACGGAATTATCTAGTGCATTGCCAGATGCATCTTGATGAATAGCTACTAAGCAAGGTACCCCTGCTCCTATTTGATATTGACCTCGAACGGTATGTCCAGGGCCTTTTGGCGCAATCATCACCACATCCAAGTCAGCTCTAGGTTTGATTTGACCGTAATGAATATTAAAACCATGAGCAAAAGCCAAAGTTGCACCTTTTTTTAGATTCGGCTCAATTTCTTCTGAATAAGTTTTTCCTTGTTTTTCATCGGGAATAAGCATCATCACGAAATCAGCTGCTGCTGATGCGGCCTTGTTGTCCATAACTTCAAAACCAGCACTTTTGGCTTTATCTGCTGAACTAGAACCTTCACGCAAACCAATAATAACTTGCATGCCAGAATCTTTGAGATTGTTAGCATGCGCATGTCCTTGGGAACCAAAGCCAATAACTGCTATCGTTTTATCTTTTATAAGATCCAATTTTGCGTCTTTATCGTAATAAACTTCCATTTGTTTCTCCTCTAATTAATCGTAAGAAATTTTAGTCTGATCGTTAGTTGCCAAAGACTCATTACCTTTGGTCATGCCTAAGGTACCAGACCTTGTCACTTCTAAAAATTCTTCTTTCTTCAATTCAGACAATAAATTTTCAATTTCTTGTGTATCACCTAGTACTTTGAAAACTGTGTAATTGTCTTTTTCATCTAAAATTTCTCTTTCAAATTCGTAGTTTTTTAAAAGACCATCTACATCTGCCTTGGTCTTATTTAATTTAATTATGGCAAGTTCCAAAGTTAAGGCGTCAGCTTCACTTAAATTTTGTACCATTACCACATCAACCAATTTGTAAAGCTGTTTTAGAATTTGATTGATATCAGCACCTTCTTCAGCAATGGTCATAGTTAATCTGGAAAGTGTTTCATCTTGTGTTGGTGCTACCGATAAAGAATCGATGTTGTACCCTCTTTGAGAAAATAAACCTATCACCCTAGATAAAGCTCCGGGTTGGTTTTCCATTAGCAAGGCAATATGATTCATTCGAAAGTTTTTTCCGTTTTGCTTAAAAACATTTCTGACATGTCTCCGCCAGCTTTCAACATAGGATAGACATGCTCATCTGGATCAACATAGACATCAAGAAAAACCAATTTGTCTTTTAAAGCAAAGCATTCTTCCATTGCAGCCTCAAGTTCTGAAAGCTTTTCTACTTTCATGCCAACATGACCATAGGATTCTGCAAGCTTGATAAAGTCTGGTAAGGAGTCTTCGTAGGAGATACTTGAATATCGACCACCGTATTGCATGTCCTGCCATTGTTTTACCATCCCAAGCGCTCTGTTGTTGAGATTTATAATCTTGATGGGCAAACCATATTGCCCACACGTAGATAATTCTTGGATACACATTTGAATGCTGCCTTCTCCGGTGATGCAAGCAACCGTTTCATCAGGAAAAGCAAATTTAACTCCCATTGCAGCAGGCAAACCAAAACCCATGGTGCCTAAGCCGCCTGAATTAATCCATTTCCTGGGTTCATTGAAATGATAATACTGTGCCGCGAACATTTGGTGCTGACCGACATCCGAAGTAACGAATGCCTTACCATCAGTTGCTTTATAAGCGGATTGGATAACTTGTTGTGGCAAAATGATGTCACCCGGATTTTTCTGATCCAACATACTATGATTCAGTCCGTGTTCCGCACGCCATTGCATTGCTTTTTTCATCCAAGAGCCAAATTTTTTGTTATCAAAATTCATAGCCTTAAGTTCTTTATTGATTTGAGAAATAACTTTTTTTGCATTTCCGGTCATCGCAATATCTACGTCTATGATCTTGTCAATTGAAGATGGATCGGAATCAATATGTATTTTCTTTGCTTTCAAACCGAATTTATTCGGATTATTGGTTATTCGATCGTCAAATCTTGCTCCAATTGCCATAATCAAATCTGCTTCATGCATAACCATATTTGCCTCATAAGTACCATGCATACCTAACATGCCAACAAACTGCTCGTCTGAGGCTGGATATACGCCGAGACCCATTAAAGTATTGGTAACAGGACAACCCATTAATTTTCCAAATTCATATATTTCCTCTGCAGCATTGGAGTTGATAGCCCCACCACCGGCATAAATAACTGGTCTTTCTGACTCAGTAAGCAATTTCACAGCTTTTTTTACATCGCTATTCTCCGCTTCGTCATACAACGCGAATGACCTTAAATATAAATCCGAAGGGAATTTATACTCAAACTTTTCATTTGGATCAGTTAGATTTTTAGGCACATCAATTACAACTGGTCCAGGTCTACCACTGGTTGCAATGTGAAATGCTTTTTTGACAATGACCGGAATTTCTTCTGGCTTTTGAACTAAAAAACTATGTTTAACAATGGGTCTGGAAATACCCATCATATCGGTTTCTTGAAAAGCATCGGTACCTATCAAATGATTGGGTACTTGGCCTGAAATAACAACCAAAGGAATGGAATCCATATAAGCAGTTGCTATACCAGTAATCGCATTAGTTGCTCCAGGTCCAGAGGTAACTAAACAAACCCCAGGTTTTCCAGTAGCTCGAGCAAAACCATCAGCTGCATGAGTAGCAGCTTGTTCATGTCTCACTAAGATATGCTGTACTCGATCTTGTTGGTAGATAGCATCATATATATGCAAAGCAGCACCTCCGGGATAACCGAAGATGATGTCTACATTTTCATCAGCTAAAGCCCTTATTAAAGCTTCGCCACCAGATGTCATAACTTTTGCCATTTTTCTAAAAAAATTTGGAGAAATCTCTCAAGGGAGCGAATTTTGACAGCACCAGTAAGCAAGTCAAGGAAATTATGCCTGATTTAAAAGGTTTTCCCTTAATTCGACAAGATCGGAGGGTAATTCAGACTGGAAACGCACTTCTTTAGATGTTGCTGGATCTATGAAGCTTAATTCTGCAGCATGGAGTGCCTGTCTAGGAAAACTTTCGATTACTTCTCTGAGTTTTTGATGAGTATTTTTAGCAAATCTTCTACGCCTGCCGTAAAGAGGATCGCCGATTAAAGGAAAACCTAAATAATTCATATGAACGCGTATTTGGTGAGTCCTTCCTGTTTCTAAGGAAACTTCAAGATGAGTGTATGAGCCAAAACTTTCTATGACCTTAAAGTGTGAAATGGCTTCTCGACCAGAATCAATTATTGCTTGTTTTTGCCTATTCTTTGGGTGTCTTCCTATTGGAGCTTCAATTTTTCCAGATCTTTCAATCTTACCTACTGTGAAAGCTTGATAGTTTCTTTTAATAGTTCTATTGGAGATTTGTTCTGATAAGCTTCGCATACCGGATTCGTTTCTGGCAACAACCATTATCCCAGAAGTATCTTTATCCAATCGATGGACAATACCTGCTCTTGGAAGTTTTTTTAATTCAGGATATTCATAAAGTAAAGCATTCAACAATGTTCCGGATTTATTGCCTGCTCCTGGGTGTACTACCATGCCTGCTTCTTTGGAAATGATTATGTATTCCTTTGAAGACTTAATTATTTTAAGATCAAGTCTTTCTGCTAAATCCTCAGTTAGGCTTTCATCAGGAATGATCAATTCAAGTTTTGCAGGAAAAGTTACTTTAAAACTTGGTTTATTTACAATTTTTTCATTTACAGAGACTAGATTGCTTTCTAACCATTTTTTTAATTTACTTCTTGAAAATTCTGAAAAAGTTTCTGCTAAAGCAAGGTCAAGACGTTTACCGGTAAAAGCTTCATCGATTTCTCTCATAATATAATTTTTTTTCTTTATCACTATGATGGAATGATAAACTTATTTAGTGAAAATTTTTTTAAATCTTTTTTTTCTTTTTCTTTTGACGTTTACACATAGTTGCGCTTCAAGGAATTCAGATGATTCACAAACGAATATTTCTCCAGAAAAAAAAATCTATGATGAAGCTCAAGAAAGATTAAAAAATGGTAACTATTCATTGGCTATTGATGCTTTGGAAGCTTTAGAAAGAAGCTTTCCATTTGGAAAATATGCCGAACAAGCTCAAGCTGAGTTAATTTATGCTTATTATGAAAATGGTTTATATGACGCGGCTGTAACGGCTTCGGAAAGATTTATTAGTCTCCATCCAAGGCATCCAAATACTGATTATGCTTATTTTATGAAAGGTCTTGCCTCATTTTCAAAAGAAAAAGAGCTTTTAAGCTCGTTACCTGTTCTTGGAGACCTTACTTATAAAAGAGATCTCT
>CABXRO010000014.1 GCA_902514645.1 uncultured SAR86 cluster bacterium | reverse complement strand
AGCATTCTTCTCCAACAGGTTTGTTATACATTAATAGCTCGGGAGAAATTTCTTTAGGAATTTTTATTTCTTTGCCATCTATATAAACTTTATCCTCACTAGAAATTTTATCTCCTAATTTAGCCGGAATATCGTTGATAAACACCCTGCCTTCTTTTATGAGACTTTCAATTTTTCTTCTTGATGAGTATCCGTTTTGAGATAATATTTTTTGAATTCTTTCCTTAAACAACTGCTTCTATTCTGAATTGCTTGAAAAAGATTCGTTCAAAAGAGATATTTGAGCTTCCTCAGGAATATTTTGAATTTCAGGTAATTCTGGTAAATCAGAAAGTTTTAAAAGATTTAAATCGTCTAAAAAATCTTTTGTGGTTGAAAACAATGCTGGTCTTCCCGGCACATCTCTATGTCCAACAACTTTGATCCAAGATCTGTCTAAAAGAGTTCTGATAATTTGACTACTGACAGAAACTCCTCTGACCTCTTCAATTTCCCCTCTAGTAATTGGTTGTTTATAGGCTATCAAAGCTAAAGTTTCCAGAAGAGCTCGAGAATATTTTTGAGGTTTAGCTTCCCATAATTTCGCTACCCATGATGAATACTCTTGTCTAATTCTTAGGCGATAACCGCTAGCAACTTTTACTAATTCAATTGAATTTTCTGAATATTTTTCTTCAATGGATTTTAAAGCTTCCTTAATTTCGCTTGATTTCGGAGGACTTCTAAGATCAAAAGCAGACAATATTTCTTTTTCGCTTAAAGGCCTTGAAGAAGAAAAAAGTAAGGCCTCAATGATTAAAGATAAATTGTTCATATTTTAATGAACCTTTTCCTTCGCTTTGACATGAATGGGGCCAAAAGAATCAGATTGAATCAATTGAATCATAGAGTCTTTTACTAACTCCAAAACAGCCAAAAAAGTAACAATCAAACCTAGTCTTCCATCGGCTTTTTTATAAAGGTTATAAAATTCTAAGAAGTTTTCAGTAACTAGCTGTTCTAATACGTTAGACATTTTTTCTCTGGTAGAAAGTTTTTCAAATTCGATAATATGACTACCTCTAAGTTTTTGTTTTTCTAATAGCTCATGAAAAATATTTGATAACTTCTCCAACTCTAAAGATGGAAGAGCTTCTTTAGATTCAAACTCTGGAAGAGCTGTACTTGCTGAGAAAAAATCTCTATTAATTCTTGGCAATGATTCAATTTTCATCGATGCCGTTTTGAAACGCTCATATTCTTGCAGTCTCTTAATGAGTTCAGCTCTTGGATCTTCCTCTAATTCGTCTTCAGCCGTTTCAACTGGCAACATCATCCTGGATTTTATTTCTGTTAAATAGGCCGCCATTAGGAGATACTCTCCAGCGAGATCAAACTGCAATTTTTCCATTAATTCTATGTATTCGACATACTGATTTGTAATTTCAGCAACATTGATATCAAGTATGTCTAAATTTTGTTTTCTTATGAAATAAAGAAGAAGGTCTAAAGGCCCCTCAAATGATTCTAGGAATATTTTTAGGGCATTAGGCGGGATATAAAGATCATCGTGAGGTAAAAAAAATTGCTCACCGTTAACCGTAGCTAGATTAAACTCCGATTGCCTCGGGCTTTTTTCTTGCTCTTTATTCATAATATAAAGGGCAATTATAGTTTAAAAAGCGGTAATTACACAAAATATTGTGTTTTAAGACGTAAATTTATCTATATATTGTTTTTCCAGAAGTTTGTAATTGGATATCTTCTATCTTTGCCAAAATTTCGTGCCGAAATCTTTATTCCGAGCGGAACTTGCCTTCTTTTATATTCATTGAAGTTAATTAAATCTATGACCTTTTGGACGTCTTCTAAGTTAAAACCTGAGTTAATAATTTCTTTTTTAGTCTTATCGTCCTCTACATATGCCTCAATAATGGGGTCAAGCAAATCGTAAGCTGGAAGCGAATCGCTGTCTTTTTGATCTTCTGATAACTCTGCGCTAGGTTCTCGATCGATAATCCTTTGAGGGATGACTTTGTTAAGAGAATTTCTATAATTAGCCAATGCATAAACTGTTGTTTTATAAACATCTCTAAGTACCGAGAACCCTCCTGCAGTATCACCATATAAAGTCGAATAACCAACTGCGGCTTCACTTTTGTTTCCTGTTGTGAGAACTAAATATCCTAAATTATTAGATAAAGCCATCAATGTTACTCCTCTGCATCTCGATTGAAGATTTTCTTCAGTTTTATCGAACTCTCTTGGTTCTAACTTTTTATCCAAAGAATTTTTAAATGCCATAAACATATCAGAAATAGGGATTACCTCGTGAGTAAAGCCAAGATTTTCTGCAAGCTGTTTAGCATCTTCGACACTTATATCCGCCGTGTACTTAAAAGGCATCATAACTGTATTGACCTTATCGGGGCCTAACGCATCAGATGCAATTGCTGCAGTAAGCGCAGAATCAATCCCGCCAGATGAACCAATCAAGATTCCTTTAAAGTTATTTTTTTGAACATAATCTCGAGTTCCTAATACCAAGGCCTTATAGATATCAGAAATATCGCCTTCTTTACTTAATTCATCTTCTTTTAAACTAGTTGAAATATTATTTCCATCTATTTCAATTACGGCTTGATCTATTTCAAAACTCTTCAGACGCTTCACAGAGTCTTTTGAATCAATTATTAAAGAACTTCCATCAAATACAAGCTCATCCTGTCCACCCACCTGATTCACATAAATTATTGGCTTTTTAAACTCAGCAAAATAATTACAGAGCATTTTTTCACGCAGGTGTTTTTTATCAAGTGTAAAAGGCGAAGCACTTAAATTTATTAGAAAGTCTATTTCTTCAGTAAATATTTCCTTACTAAAGTCTTCATTCCAAATATCTTCGCAAATAGAAATACCAAACTTAAGACCTTTATCTTCTAAAACTTCATGAGACTCCCCTTTTTTAAAATATCTTTTCTCATCAAATTCTTTGTAATTCGGAAGGATTTGTTTCTTGTAATTTTTAACCAATTTACCTTTTTGATAGAACAACGCTGAATTAAAAATATTTTCCTTATCACGCGAGGGACATCCAATTATTATTGATATTTCTTTTGATAACTCTTCAAGCTCTTTCGAACATCTCTCACTTTCATTAAGAAAATCTTCCCTTAAAAGTAAATCTTCAGGTGGATAACCCGTTAGAAACATTTCAGAGAATATAATTAGATCTAAACCATTCTCTTTTGCTTCAGCAATATAAGACTTTGCAAGGTCTAAATTACCTTGAATATCGCCAACTTTTGGGTTTTCTTGAATTAATTTTATTTTGTACATTTCTTAATTTAGACTTTAATTTTAATTTAGAAGAGATAAAATCAACGGTCAAATGAAATATTTAACGGATAATACCAGAATAACAGGCTTGATGGAGGTGTCTCCTCCTGTAGAAGTTATTGAAAAGCTTCCAATTTCTGAAAAAGTTTCCGAACTAGTTTTTAACTCCAGAAAAGAGATCTCAGACATTTTACACGGAGAAAAAGATAGATTGGTTGTGGTTGTTGGTCCATGTTCAATTCATGACCCTAAATCTGCTATTGAATATGCCAAAAAACTTAAAGCAGTTGAAAACGAAGTAAAAGATCAACTTAAAATAGTCATGAGAGTTTATTTTGAAAAGCCTAGAACGACTGTGGGCTGGAAAGGACTTATCAACGATCCTGATTTAGATAATAGTTACGATGTTAATAAAGGCCTCAAAGTTGCTCGAAAACTCTTATTGAAAATAAACGAAATAGGTTTACCTGCAGGTACAGAATTTTTAGATATGATCACTCCTCAATATATTTCAGATCTGATTTCTTGGGGCGCAATCGGAGCAAGAACTACCGAAAGCCAAATACACAGAGAACTTGCCTCTGGTTTGTCTTGTCCGGTTGGTTTTAAAAATTCCACTAACGGCTCTATTCAAGTTGCTTTAGATGCAATCGGTTCTTCGTCAAATAGCCATATCTTTTTATCTATTACAAAAGAAGGTAGATCAGCTATCTTTAATTCCTCAGGAAATAAAGATTGTCATGTGATTTTAAGAGGCGGAGAAAATCCAAATTATTCAAAAAATGATATTCAAAAAGTTCATGGGGATTTAAAAAAATCCAACTTAACTCAAAAAATTATGGTTGATATGTCTCATGGTAATAGTCAAAAGCAATTTAAAAAACAACTCATTGTGAATAAAGATATCTCTGATCAAATTGCCTCAGGAGACGAAAGCATTTTTGGAGTTATGATAGAAAGTAATTTGCAAGAAGGAAACCAAAAAATAGATTCTCTTAAAAACCTAAAATATGGTCAAAGCGTTACTGACGCCTGTGTAGGATGGAAAGACACTGAAGTGATGCTTAAGCTTTTAGCTAAGGCTGTTGATGCAAGGAGAGAAAAACTTAAGCGTTCTGCCTAAGTTTATGTCTAAAAAATCAAATATATTCAGTTTTGATAAAGAAATTGCCTCTAGCATTGGCCTCAATGAAGCGATAGTACTTCAATTATTAAAGACAGAAACAAAACATAGTTTGAGTTCTTTAATAAGTAAACTTTCATTTATCGAAGATAAAGAAATACATAGAATTTTGAAAAAACTTCTTAAACTACAATTAATAGTAGAAGTATCTAGTAAGAATTTTTGTCTTAAATCCAAAGGTAAAATCGAGCAAGAAAGAAAGCAAAATATTTCTAAAGGATATCTTCCTTCCAACAATATCTTGAAAGAAGCTAATAGCCTTGGCGTTTCTGAAGAATTCATAAAAATTAAACTTCCTGAATTTAGGGCTTACTGGTCTGATCGAAAAGATAAAAGCTTCTCTTGGGACTATAAATTTCTTAAATATCTTTTGAAGGAATGGAGAACTGAAGAAGAAAAGTTAAATAAAGCATCAAAAATGAAACCAATTCAAAAAAATTGGAAACCTTCAAAAGAAGTTCTACAAATACTAAAACATGCTGAAATAGATGAAAAATTTATTACTGATGCCTTGCCAGAATTTATTTTGTATTGGAGCGAAAGGAATACAGCATCTGATTCATGGAATAGTAAATTTCTAAATCATATTAAAAACCAATGGGTAAGATATCAAAATCTAATTTCTATTGTAAAGAAACCAAGCAGAATGAATAAAGATTGGAAACCATCGGAAGATTGTTTTGATGTTTTAAGTTTAGCTAAAATAAATAAAAGTTTTGCCTTATCTCAAATACCAGAATTTAAATTGTATTGGTTGGAAACAAAAGAAATGCGTAATTGTTGGAATTCTAAGTTCATTCAGCATGTAAAATTTAAATGGAAGACTAAACATGGTAATGCAAAAAATGTATTATCAAGATTAAAAGATCATGAGTGGGCAGTTAACTTCAAAAATTAAAATACCTAAAAATAAGGTAGACCTGGTAAATCTCATTTTTGCTGAACTAGAAATCACTTTTCACAATCAATTTCATAAAGCTTTTCCTGATGAAGAAACCTTGAATCTAGCTAAGCAACTCTGGCTAGCAAAGTTAGAAAAATATCAAAACGAGATTACTTTTAGGGCAATAGATAAAATTATAGAAACTTCAAGATATTTACCGTCACTAAGTGCGGTCTTGAATCAGATTAAAGAACTCAAACTTATTGAGCTAAATATCCCTTCTTCAAATGACGCTTACATTGAAGCAAGTTCTTTGGGAGAGATAAGTCCTTTCGACTTTAATTGGTCTCATCCATTTGTTTATCATGCAGGTGCAAAATTAGGCTGGTATAGATTAAAAACAGAATCTGAATTCAATATTAAAAATGAATTTTTAGATATCTATGAGGGAATATTGGAAGAGAGCGAATACAAAGAAAGTTTGCATCTTTTGCCAGAAATTCAAGAGGAAATGCCTAGTGACAAAGCTCTTTCTAGTGAAAAACAGAAAATAAGATTAGAGAACATAAAAAAGAAATATTTGTAGTTTTCCTTGATATAATCGCACCTCGCCTCTATATATTAATAAGAGGAAATAATAAATGAATATCGTTACAAGGCTTCTTACCAGATCCAACTTAGAATGGGCATCAATTTTTATTGGTTTCGCAATTATATGGATGATATCGGGATTATTTGTTCAAGAACCTCCTCCTCCGGCATTAATTGAGAAAAAAGATGCGGTTGTGAGAGTAATTGATCAAAAAGCAGAGAATTTTTCGAAAGAAATTGTTGTTAAAGGTTTTACAAAAGCTGACAAAAAAGTATCAGTAAAATCAGAAACTTCAGGGAAAATCATTGATTTACCCATTGCTCAAGGTACTTTAGTAAAAAAAGGAGAAATTATCTGCTCTTTATTTGTAGCTGAACGACAAGCTAACTTTGATAAAGCCTTACTTGATTTTAATTCTGCTAAAAAACTCTATGAAGAAGAGTTATATTCCTCAAAACAACTTCAGAATGCTAAGTCGAACTATGAAAGAGCTAAGCTAGAATTAGATTATGCATCCATAAAAGCGCCATTTGACGGTGTGGTAGATAAGATTAATCTGGATGTTGGAGATTTTTTAAATCGTGGATCTACTTGCGCCACACTTTTGGATTTAGACCCAATGATGATAACGGGAGATATCTCTGAAGATGAACTTTTAGATTTAACGAAAGATAGCGTCGTTAAAGTTATAACCAACGATGGTCAAGAGTTTCAAGGCCAAATTACTTTTATCTCTTCCTCGGCGGATGAGATGATGCATACTTTTGATATTGAAGTTGCAATTCCCAATCCACTAGGAAAGATCAAAGATGGACAAACAGCTAAAGTGATTGTTTTTGCCACTCCTGAGCCTGCACATATAGTTCCGCTGTCAATTCTGAGATTAGATGAGGCAGGTAACATTGGAGTAAGAGTCGTCAACAAAGATAGTCTTGTTGAGTTTTACACGGTGGAAATCATTCAAGATACAAAAAAAGGAGTTTGGGTAACTGGTCTTCCTTTCAATTCAAGAATCATAACTGTCGGTCAGGACTACGTGAACAATAACGAAAAGGTTGATATTGCAATTGACTATAGACTGAATACTGATGAAAACATTAATTGATTTTTTTGTAGATCGCTACAAGGCTACATTCACATTCTTAACCTTTATATTAGTCTGGGGATTTACTTCGATCATACAAATACCAGCTTCAGCCTATTCAGACATTAACATTCCATATGTATTTGTCTCTACTTATTACGATGGTGTCTCTGCTCAGGATGCCGAAAGACTTGTTACTAGACCATTGGAGCAAAAGTTAAAGACCGTCGACGAACTGGTTGATCTTCAATCTTACAGCAGACAAAACATGTCTTATATTATTTTAGAATTTCCAGTTGAATATTCAAAAGATGAAGCTGTTAAAGATGTTAGGAACTTGATTGATGAAACTAAGCAAGATTTACCATCTGAATCAGAAGATCCAGTGGTAAAAGAATTCACTTTGGATGAGTATCCGATATTGGATATAAACTTAATTTCTGGTTCTGCAAGTCAGCGAGAACTTTTGGCTTTTGCCAGAGAGCTTCAAACTGCAGTAGAGGCTATTCCAGATGTTTTAGAGGCGCAATTAAGAGGCGTTCCTGATGACTTATTAGAGGCCTTAATAGATAAAACCAAACTTGAAAGCTATAACGTCTCTCCAAGAGATTTATACAATGCTATTGGAGATGCCAATCGAGCAATCCCTGCAGGAGACTTAAGATCTTCGACTGGTAAGTTTTCTGTACTTGTCCCTTCTGTTTTTGAGAATGTTACAGATGTCGAGAATATCCCAATCATTGAAAATAATGGAAAGGTTATTACTCTCAAGGATTTAGTTTCTTTAAAAAGGACCTTCAAGGATAAAGACTCCTTCTCAAGGGTAAACGGGAAAGATGCCGTCACCCTTTCTGTCATGAAAAGACAGGATGCCAAAGAAGTAGTTGCTGCAGCAAAAGTAAACTATGTTCTGGATCAATTTCGTCCTAATCTACCTAACGGAGTAGAAATAGTGATTACCCAAGATAGGACCGGCTGGTCTTCTATGATGGTTGGTGAGCTAGGCGGAAATATTCTTACAGCTTTGATTTTAGTAATGACTATTGTTGTTGGAACAATGGGCTTGAGGTCATCGACAATGGTTGCAGGAGCAATCCCTACCTGTTTTCTTTTTGCTTCAATTTTTTTAGCCGCGATAGATTACAGCTTTAATTTTATGGTGTGTTTTGGATTATTGATATCCTTAGGAATGTTAATTGATGGCTGTGTTGTGGTGGTTGAATATGCCGATAGGAAAATGGCTGAAGGATTTGACAGAATTGAAGCCTATAAATTTTCGGCAAAGAGAATGTTCTGGCCTGTAACAATTTCTATCGGTACAACGTTATCAATTTTTGTTCCAATGTTTTTTATGCCTGGAATTTCGGGTCAATTTTTAAGACCAATGATTACGACATTATTTATTGTTTTATTGGGATCGATCCTATACGCATTAATATTCACTCCCGCAATTGGATCTAGATTTGGAAATTTAGGAATTAGAAAGTCTAAAACTCTACAGAATGCTGATATTCTTGAGCATGGAGATCCTACCGAAATAGATGGCATGACAGGAATTTATGCAAGAGCTTTAAGTAAAGTTATTCAGTCTCCAGGTAAGTTCATTGTTTTTATCGTATTAACTGTAGTGACAATTTATATGTTGTACGGTCAGCATGCACCTGGAAGTAGATTTTTCATTGAAGAAGAGCCAATGGAAATGGAAGTCAAAATTGAAGGTCGTGGAAGTTTTGGTGAATCAGAAAAACTAGGTTTTTTAAAAGAAATAGAAAACATTGTCTTAAGTATTCCTGGTCCAAGCTCTATTTCTTTGAATATGAACGGTGTTGGCGATCCTAGAGATAGAGGCAATTCTGATGAAATAGGAACCATTTTTATTGAAATGCCATTTGAAAAAGACCTTCAACGTAGTGGCTGGGACGTATACGACGATCTTTTAGTCAAAACCAAAGATATTCCGGGACTCATAGTAAATGCAAAAATTAGAGAAAATGGCCCTCCGACTGATTCCCCAATAGAGATAGAAATATTTGGTAAAGATTTTGACCTGGTGACTGATGCGACAATTGCTCTAACAAATTTCATGAAGAATTCTGTTCCAGGTGCAAAAAATATTTATAACACCATTCCAACAAATCTTTTGAAATGGACGATAAAAATAGACAAGGAAAGAGCAAAGCAATTTGGAGTAGCAACTCAAGATATTGGAGCTGCAATTCAGTTCATGACTGCCGGAGTAAAAGTTGGTGAATACAGACCTGAAGATTTAGATGAAGAAGTGGATATCAGAGTAAGATTTCCAGCTGATCAAAGAAGATTGGATCAGTTTAATGAACTGACCGTAAATACTAGGTTTGGACAAGCTCCCTTAAGTAGTTTTGTTGAAGTTGTTCCTGCCTATATTCCTCCTTCCATTAGAAGAGTTTCTGGAGAAAGAGCTTTTACTGTTGCCGCTGAATACGCAAAAGGTGCTTTAGTCGAAGACGTCATTCCAAAAATTGAACAGTGGATTTCAGATAATAATGAGTATGAGAGATTGCAATTTAGATTTGGCGGACAACAAGCAGAATCCGATGCGAACTCAGCTTTTTTTCTTTTTGCTTTTATTGTTGGCATATTTTTAATGTCGATTCTGTTGATGGTTCAGCTGAATAGCTTTTATCAAGTATTTATAATTGTTTCAGCTGTGATTTTATCTACTGCAGGAGTTCAACTGGGATTGTTAGTTACGCAACAAATATCAAGCGCACTGTTTACTTCTCTAGGCGTTATCGCTTTGGCTGGAATTGTTGTGAATAATAATATTGTACTAGTGGATACCTACAATGTAATTTCCAAAGAAAATCCGAATTTATCTAGAGACCAAATTGTAATTCGTACTGCTGCTCAAAGACTAAGACCGATCATCCTCACAACAGCAACTACAGTCATTGGTTTATTACCATTGGCTTCAGGAATTGGTGTAGATTTTTATCAAAGAAATATTGAGCTTGGTGGAAGGGTTTCTGAGTGGTGGCAACCCATGTCGTTTGCCGTTGTTTGTGGCCTAACCTTTGCTTCAGCAATAACCTTGTTCTTAACTCCTTGTTGGCTTATGCTACCTGTGGCTATTAGAGATACTTTTAGTAACTTAAAAAATACATTTACAAAGACAGCAAGTGAACGATAAGTCCAAAGAAAAAAATCTAGATTTTGAAAAATCTCTAGCAAAACTAGAAAGTATTATTGAAGAGCTTGAAGATGGTGAGTTACCTTTGAATGAATCAATAAAGACTTTTGAAGAAGGTGTGAAGATTACCAAGCACTGCCAAGAATTACTTACCAAGGCCGAATTAAAAATTCAAAAGCTTTTAGAAAAAGATGATGGCTCGCTTGATCTAGAAGGCTTTGATGATAACTAAAGAAAAAGAAGAAAATTCAATTAACCTATCTTTTCTAGAAAATAACTTAAAAAGAATTAACCAAGCTATTTTAGAGGCTCTGCCCCCAAAAAACCTGTCAAAGATTTCAAAAGCAATTCATTACTCTGTGTTGAATGGAGGAAAAAGAGTGAGGCCTCAGCTAGTACTTCTGATGGCAGAATCATTGAACTTAGAAGTAAAACAGAAAACGATTGATTTAATGGCTGCTTCTGGTGAGTTGATCCACAGCTATTCCTTGATACATGATGATCTTCCTTCAATGGACGATGATGACTATCGTAGGGGTCAGCTTTCTTGTCATAAGAAATTCGATGAGGCAACGGCGATTCTAGCTGGAGACGCTATACAACCTCTTGCTTTGGAAATATTAACAACTATTGACGATAAAAAGTTACGACCTGAATCGAAACTTAAAATTATCAATCTTTTTGCAAAGGCTTGTGGACCTAGAGGAATGGTTGAAGGTCAAAGTAGAGACTTAGAAGCTGAGGGAAAAGTAATATCTGTTGAAGAGCTTGATGAGATTCACCATTTAAAAACTGGCAAACTAATTGAAGCATGTGTTGAATCTATTTGTATCCTTAAAGAAAATTTACCCGATCAGCATTTGAAAGCTTTTTTAAATTTTGCTAAAAAATTTGGCTTAGCTTTTCAAATTAAAGACGATATTTTGGATGTTATTGGCGACGAAAAGATTATGGGGAAACCAAAAAATTCCGATTTCCGACTAAAAAAAGCATCTTATCCAGCAATTATAGGTATAGAGGCCTCTCAAGAAAGAGCAGAAATTTTGTGTTCCGAGGCTTTGGAAATACTAACTAAATTACCTTATAAAACCGAGAGGTTAATTGAGTTATCGAAATTTATAATTTTGAGAGATAAGTAATGAAGACATTTTTTGAAATTCCTGAAAATGTTCCAAAGACTCCTCTTCTTAACAGGATTAGTGATCCTTCAGAATTAAGAAAACTTTCAAAAAAAGAATTGCTTACATTGGCTGATGAGCTCAGAGAATTTCTGATTTATTCAGTATCTCAAAGTGGTGGACATTTTGGAGCAGGACTTGGAGTAATTGAAATCACTTTAGCGCTTCATTATATCTTTAATACTCCTGAGGATAATTTAGTATGGGATGTTGGGCATCAAAGTTATCCTCATAAGATAATTACTGGAAGAAAAGATAAGATTTCTTCTATAAGGTCAAAAGACGGATTGCACCCCTTCACGAATATTGAAGAAAGTGACTATGATGCATTCGGAGCCGGTCATTCGAGTACTTCCATAAGCGCTGTATTAGGTATGGCCATTGCTAGACCAGATAAGCGACATATTGCCATCATTGGAGATGGAGCAATGACAGCAGGAATGGCCTATGAAGCTCTGGCTCATGCTGGATCCATAGATTCAAATATTTTAGTTATCTTAAATGATAATAGTATGTCGATTTCAAAAAACACGGGAGGCTTTTCTAACTACTTAGCTAAAATCTGGGCTAGTAAATTTTATACCTCAATAAGAGAAAGTGGAAAAACAGCCCTAAGGTTTATTCCATCTGCAAAAGATTTTGCGAAAAGAGCTGAGACCCATTTTAAAGGAATGTTTACACCAGGAACATTGTTTGAAGAATTAGGTTTTAACTATATTGGACCCATGGACGGACATAACTTAAAGGAAATGTTACGAACCTTAGAAACTTTAAAAAATGTAAAAGGTCCTAAATTTTTGCATCTAATTACAAAAAAGGGAAAAGGCTTTGCTCCTGCTGAAAAGAATCCCATTGGTTTTCATGCTTTGAATAAAATTGAAAAAACCGAAAAGATATCTAATGGAAAAAAATACTCCTCTGTTTTTGGTAGCTGGTTATGTAATCAATTAGAAAACGGAAAAGATGGTTTAATTGCAATAACTCCAGCAATGTCAGAAGGCTCAGGCATGAATGAATTTGCTGAAAAATACCCAGATAATTTTTTTGATGTTGCTATTGCTGAACAACATAGCATGACTTTTGCTGCAGGTTTGGCTAAAGAAGGGAAAAAACCAGTTCTTGCGATATATTCAACTTTTTTGCAACGTGCTTACGACCAGCTAATACATGATGTAGCTTTGCAAAAACTTGATGTTACCCTAGCAATAGATAGAGCAGGATTTGTAGGTGGAGACGGAGCAACCCATGCAGGAATTTTTGATGTTGCTTTCTTAAGATGCGTACCTAATATGATAATTATGAGCCCCTCAAATGAGGATGAGTGTTGGAAAATGCTTTCTACGGGCTATAACTATATAGGTCCTGCAGCTATTCGCTACCCTAGAGGAGAAGGTCCTGGGGAAGAAATAGTAAAAAATTCTGAATGTCTTGAAATCGGCAAGGCTAAGGTAATACATGAAAACGATTCTAAAGTTGTTATATTTTCATTTGGGAATGCTTTTGGTCTTGCAGAAGAAATATCAAATGAACTAGATAGTTCTTTCGTAGATATGAGATTTATCAAGCCTTTGGATGAAAATTTAATTGAAAGATTTGCAAATAAATGTGATCACATTATATCTATTGAAGAAAACACAATCTCTGGAGGAGCTGGTTCTGCTGTAAATGAATTTTTATCGTCTATAGGCTTAGCAGAGAAACTAAAAATTATCGGGATTCCAGATGAATTCCCCATCGTTGGTGATCAAGCCGACCAAAGAGAAGCAGCAGGATTGACTAAAGAAAAAATAATGAAAAAGTTATATAAGGAACTGAATTTAGAGAAAATCAATAAAAAAGTTTCCGCCTAATAAAGTCAAACCAGCAAAAATGCCTGCTACCAAATCATCGAGTACTATTCCAAAACCTGTTTTAAATCTTTTATCAATAAAAGAAATAGGATGAGGTTTTAAAATATCAAAAAATCTAAAGAATAAAAGAATTAAAGCTGCCGCCAAGTAAGAATTTTCATTCCAATTCGCTGAAGAAAAATCATAGACGCCCAAAACTGGCAAAAACATAAAGGAAACTCCTGCTCCTGCTACTTCGTCAATAACAATTGACTTATGGTCCTTCTCCAGTAATTCCAATGAAGCAATGTGACAAGCAATAATTGCCGTGATAATTGTCAAAGATAATATTAGTGAATAGATGCTAATACTTATCTGAAAATAAATCAGAAAATAAAATAAAATCAAAGCAACTAACGAGCCCCAGGTACCAGGAGCTAAAGGCAACAGACCAACTCCAAAAAAAGTCGCCAAAAAATGTGAAGGTTTTTTTAAATTGGGAAAATCACTCATTTTCTAAAATGATTATAGCCTGTCTTTTTTAAAGTAATTTCTTGCTGATGATCGAAGATTTTAATACCCTTACCACTAATAATCTGACCGATTTTACAAAATTTAGTTTCGATTTTTTTTCTGATTTCATCAAGTTTTTTTTCTTTGTTTTGGGGTACGGTAAAACAAAGTTCATAATCATCACCCCATGTCATAGCTTCCTCAAAAGATCCCGTATAAGGAATTAATTCCTTATCTATCCTGGCTCCAACCTGACTTTCCTCACATATATGGTTTAAATCTCCCAATAAACCATCTGATATGTCTATACAACTGTTGGCAATTTTTCTTAAATTAATGCCAAGTAAAATCTGTATTTTTGGCTCTAGAAATTTTTTTAAAGATTCTTTTTCTAAAGTAGATAATTTACTTTTTTTTCTTAAAGAAAGCTCAAGACCAAGCTTAGCCAACCCTAATTTACCAGTTACATAGATTGAATCTCCTATCTTTGCCCCCTTCCTTGATAGGAAGACATCTTTTTTTACCTCTCCACAAACCCCTATAGAAATTGAACATTCTTTGCCACTCACCAAATCGCCCCCAATAACAGGAACTCGATAATTTTTAGTAAAATTTTGTATACCCTTTGCAAACTTCTTCAGCCAATCAAGACTTTTGTTTGGTGTAACTAAACTAATGGATAGCCATTTTAGAGATGCTCCACAGGCAGCAATATCACTTGCAGCAACTGCGCATGCACGATAAGCAATCAATTCCGGATCTAATTTTTTAGGAAAATGAATATTTTCATTTGATACGTCTGTAGAGAAAACAAGTTCGGAATTTTTTACAGAAAAAAGACCTGCATCATCTCCTGGGCCAACCAATACGCCTGAGGAGTCATTATATTGACTCCCCAAACTTTTAAAGAATTTTTGTAGAATTAAAAATTCATCCGATTCTTTCATATAGAACCGGATAAATGATTAAGATTCGTAAGCTTCGAAAAGGCCAGTTGCACCCATGCCGCCACCGACACACATGGTTACAATACCGTACTTACCTCCTCTACGATTTAACTCTCTAGCAACATGTCCTACTTGCCTTGAACCAGTCATGCCAAAAGGATGTCCGATAGAAATGGAACCACCATTTACATTTAGTTTATCGCTTGGAAGACCTAATTTATCTCTAATGTAAACAACTTGAGATGCAAAGGCTTCATTAAGTTCCCATAAATCTATGTCTTCCATTTTTAAACCAGCAGACTTTAGAAGCTTTGGTATTGAATACACAGGACCAATGCCCATCTCGTCAGGCTGACAACCAACAACAGTAAATCCTCTGAAGTAAAGTTTTGGTGTTAAGCCCAATTCCTTAGCCTTATCTTCACTCATAACTAAAGTAACCGATGCTCCATCAGAAAGTTGAGATGAGTTTCCAGCAGTCACAGAACCATTCTCTGGATCAAAAACTGGTTTTAGAGAAGATAAACCTTCAATTGTAGTTTCCGGTCTGTTGCAATCATCATGGTCGACAGTAACTTCAACATCTTTCTCTTCGCCCGATTCCTTATTGACTAACTTCATTACAGTGTTCATTGGAACAATCTCGTCATCGTAATAACCTGCTTCTTGCGCAGCAGCGGTTCTCTGTTGGCTTGATAAAGCATATTCATCTTGAGCTTCTCTAGTAACATTGTAACGTTTAGCCACACACTCTGCAGTTTGGCCCATTGCATGATAAATGCCAGGTACATCAGCGGCTAACTTTTCATTGACATACATATGCATATTAGTATTACCCTGTGTAGTAGATATAGATTCCACTCCGCCAGCAATAATACAGTCACTGAAACCACTTTGTACTTGGGTTGCAGCCATTGCTACTGTTTGCAGTCCAGAAGAACAGTATCTGTTAACAGTTGTTCCGCCAACTTCAATTGGTAGTTTTGATAATACTGCAACGTTTCTGGCAATATTATGTCCTTGTGCTCCTTCTGGAGCTCCACAGCCAAGAATCATGTCTTCCACCATGGAAGGATCTAAACCTGGGTTTCTTTCTAACAGTGCATCAACTAAATGTGCCGCCATGTTGTCAGCACGTGTTTGGTTGAATCCCCCTCGGAAAGATTTAGCGAGTCCAGTACGGACGCTATCAACGATTACTACGTTTCTCATAAAATCTCCTATTAAATAGATCTCAAATTATAAAGACTTATTGAGTTGATTACCAAAAAAAAACCCTTGCTAGAGCAAGGGTTTTTTTTGTTTTTAGACTTATTAAAAGTCTATTCCAAATTGGAAACCAAAGGATCTTGGCTCTCTAACAAAAGTCGTATTAGTATGACTTGTTGAAGAGTTAGTAATCGCAGTGGCAGTAATGTTTCTCTCATCAGTCAAGTTTTGACCATAAAAGACTATACGCCAGTCTCCATTAGTTGGAACAATGTTAAGTCTAAAGTTGACTTCATCCCAAGCAGGAACTTTGTTTTGATTGATGTTGAAAACACTTTGGTTAGACTCACCTCTGTAGTAGTAATCCAATCTTGGAGTAACTTCTACATTATTAGCTTGAAAAGTGTAAGCAATCCCCAATGACAAAGTCACTTTTGAGAATGGCATTTCATTTCCTTTCAATGATTGTTCTAAACCAGTACTTATTAGGCCTGCAGACTTTGTAGCAGTACCGTAACAAGCTTCGTTAGCATTCGTAACAATACCTGTAGTTGCAGGATTAGCAGCGTCATCGCCAGTTAGGGCAGATGTATGAGCCCCACCTAATCCAGCTGTCGCAGCTGCAGTCGAGTAATCAGCAGTAAACAAATTCCAAAGAGTACACAATCCAGTAGATTGCAAAGCAGCAGCATCTGGAGTGATACCAATAGATGGAAGTAAAGCACCACCATTTGCAGCAACATCAGTTATAACTAAGTCATCAGCATTACCTAGAATACCATCAGGACCAGGGTTAGATAACGCAACTGGAGAATAAATTAATGTTGCAGCAGGATCATAATCTGAAGCGACATTAGTACCAAGCAAAGGAGAACGAGCATCATTCAAACAAGTATTGATGTTATTAGTCGCATCTATCTGAATCATGTGACAAACCTTAGCTTTTTGGCCATAAGCAGTTGCCGAAGCACTTAACTCTGGAGATATGATAAACCCAGCAGCAGCATCGGTTGCGTCTCTGGCAGCGTTTTGTGCCAATGCAGCATCTGCTGCGTCTACACCACCACTAGAATTTAAGTCAGCGGTATTAGCTAGAGCAGCAGCACCTGCAGTTAACATTACACCAGCAGCAAACTCATTGGTTTGACCTAAGGTTGCAAGCGTAGTGTTAAGAGCTGCTTCTTCTGCAGCAGTAAGCGATGTAGGATCTGCAGCACCGGCAATTCCAGCTGCTTTAACAGCTTGATATTGCAGGATACTACCGTACATGTAACCGAATCTGTCTTTATTCACTAAGAATGAGTTTGCAGAAGAGCTTTTCATAACATGCCAGTTTGCAGATTCTGCAGTTTGGTTATAGTGACCACCTAAATCGTGAGGATTCACAATTGAAGCATCACCGATTTCTGAATCATATAAAGCCACCTGCATGTTGAATGATAATCCTGGAACTGTAGGTGGGTTGAGCAAGAGCTCTAATTCCGCACCATAACTTTCCAAAGGAATACCATAGTTAATAGCAGTTTCATTTCTTATTGAACCTAAGTGGAAGTTTTCAAAGTCGTTGTAGTAGAACGCAGCGTTAGCAACCAAACCAATTTCTGGCACAGTTGCTTTAATACCTAATTCAATTGAATCGACTTCGGTACTTTCGAAGGCATAAGGAGTATTCGGGAATTGCGCAGCATTAAATGCTGGGTTGAACCCTCCTCCTTTGAAACCATGAGCGTAACTAACGTACATCAAAGTATCGTCGTCTATTGCCCAATCCCAAACCAATCTTCCAGTTGTTTTAGAGAAGTCTAGTTGAGGCGTAATTCGTGGTTTCGCACTTACGTAATCTGCATTGAATGCATCTAGACCATTTATTAAGTACTGAGATGAATTTGAAGCAGCAGCATCAGATAATAATACAGTTGGAGCAACTCCAATTGCCTGATTTTTTGTAGCAGCAGCTGCTAAACAAGCAGTATTGGCAGGAGTTACTGTTCCGTCAGCACCTATTGAAGGAGCTCCTGCTCCACCAGCAGCACAAAATGTTGAAGCAACATTTCCAGTTCCGGCACTATCAGCAGCATCAGACCATGCAGTAACTAGAGGTGTATCGTAGAAAGTTGCTCTAGCATGAACATCTTTGTGATCCTCAGTATAACGCAGACCTAAAGTTAATTTGTGACCTTCAGCCACATCAAAGTAAAACTCTGTAAAAATTGCTCTTGATTCTAGTAAAAAAGGCTTGGTTTCATTATGGAAATGCTCAGAGTAAACACCGCTAATCCTTGCAATCTTATCAAGGGCACGTGTTTGCGAAGCTACAAAAGCAGCAGCAGTTGCCGCTTGAGTTGCAGTTGCATTACCAGCTCCAACAGCAGTAAGTGCTTCTTGTGCACCTAGAGCTTGTAGACCAGTAAGCAAGCCATCATTAATACCTATACCCGCAACTACTAGGGCACCATTAGCTGCGTCATCGCCGTTTGTGGCACATGGACCGGCATAACCGTTTGCGCCTGCATCAATAAGAGCACAACCTACAACTTTATTAAAACCACTGCGGTATAAAGCACCAATAGAACCAGGTAATCTGAGACCATTCAATGTAATACCAGAGGCATAAACATCGTAAAAACTGTCTCTTTTAACTGACATATCAATTGCACCGACTAAAAAGTTAAACATACCGTCTAAATCGGATGCATACTTGATCTCAAAAGTCTGTTCGTTAGAGCTACTGAATGAAGCATCTCCTGAAACTGGTAATTCGTGGAACCCTCTAATACAGTCGACTCCGCCGAAAACACCGGTTTTACCAGCATCAATATCACAAGTAGGGTTCCTGTAACTATTGGAGTAACCCAAAGGAAGACCAACTTGTGGTAAAGCAGCTGTATTACTTGCCTGAAGTCCACCAATAGTATTAGCGTTTCCAGTAGATAAATAAACACCAGTATCAGTTAGAATATCACCACTCCAACGAATAGATTGCGCCTCAGAAGAGAGGGATGAAGTGTCTCTATAAAAGACTCTTTTTTTCACATTAGCAGCAACAGTTAATTGACCTTGGTCGAAGTCTTTCTCCAAAATAAGTTGTGAAGTAGATTCTTGAGCTTCATGAATAGGGGACCTCCACACATTTGCTTTGAAAAATTCATTTGGAATTGTTGGTACAGAAACCAACGCAGAATAAAGTCCATTTGCGAGAGCTCCAGCAGCGGTAGCATCAAAGTTCACTAATGGGTTATAACAAGTACCATCGTTTGCACCAGTAGTACAACCTAAGTTACCAGGTAAGTAAAATGCTAGATTTTTACCCAGCATTGAAGGTAATGTTGAACCATTGGACATTGGTGAGGTTTGTTCGAAAACTTGATTTCCACCGACCACACAACCTTGTGTCAAGCTTCCACCAGTTTCACAAAAAACACCGCTTACTTGGTTACGAGCTGATTCTTCATCATATGCATTGTGAATAGCGGTAAGTCTTAAAGTATCATCGAACTCATATAAAAAAGAAGCACGCCATTGATAACCGTCTCTGTTATCGAAATCATTTGTCGCTCTTGAATAAAGATTTTCGTGCACGCCATCTTTTTCAAGATTTGTGTAGGCTAAACGAAAACCAAGTTTATCCGTAATAGGAGCGTTCAACATCATGGTAATCATCTTTTCAGAATCTTGACCATATTTAATGTCCGCGCTGCCATAGAACTCGTCTAAAGTAGGTTTCGCAGTAATCAAGTTGATCACACCACCTGTAGCATTACGGCCAAACAGAGTACCTTGTGGTCCACGAAGAACCTCAAGTCGTTCCATGTCTAGATATTGAATTTCCGACACTGACGTTTCCCCTAAAGGCAAACCATTCATGTGGATTTCCACCCCAGCATCAGCACTCGCTGCAGTTGCTAAGTTGGTGATACCTCTTATTGAAAAACCACCAGCACCAAACTGTGTAGCTGTAAAGGCAACACCAGGAACTTGTAACTGAATATCAGAAGCATACTCAATTTGACGTTCAGCTAAAACTTCATTTGTAAATGCTGAAACCGAAATTGGAACATCTTGCAAACTCTGCTCAGTTCTCTGCGCAGTAACAATTACTTCCTCGATTGTGGCTTGCGCGAAAAGCGAAGTCGTTACGAAAAACGAACTTGCTAGTGCCAAACCAATTTTAAAGAATTTACCCATTTAGAATCCTCCCCCTAATGAGATAAAAATTATTATGTGAAGATCTTAAGCCAAAAAAAATATAACTTTTACTTATATGCTTAAGGATTCTCCCCCTATGAGTTGATAATACCTAAACCCGCAAGAACTGCAACCCTTTGCAGATAAAAAATTAAGCAATAAAAAGATGGATTGATTCTCAAATTTATTTATGCTTCTCTCTTAAAAATGAAAAAAAAAGAACGGGCCCTTTTTGTTGAAAAGAAATTAAATGAGCTTTACCCTAATCCCAAAGCTCCTTTAGAGCATTCCAATGCCTTTACATTATTGATAGCAGTTTTACTTAGTGCCCAAACTACAGATAAAAGAGTGAACATAGTTACTAAGGAACTTTTTAAGCTTGCTTCCAATCCAGAAAAAATGCTCAAACTTGGCGAAAAAAAGGTTTATGAGCACATAAAAACTTGCGGTTTAGCCCCCAAAAAAGCCAAAGCAATTATTGAAACTTCAAAAATTTTACTCAAAAAATATAATGGCAAGGTTCCGAAAAAATTAGCTTTGCTAGAAGACTTACCTGGAGTAGGTCATAAAACCGCTTCTGTTGTTGTGAGCGAATATTTTAATTTGCCTGCTTTTGCAGTTGATACACACATACACCGCTTAGCTCAGAGGTGGGGATTAAGTAATGGTAAATCGGTCAAACAGACTGAAAAAGATCTCAAAGAACTTTTTGACGAAACAAATTGGCGAAATCTACATCTGCAAATTATTTTTTATGGGCGAGCATTTTGTACCGCAAGAGGATGTGACGGGACAGTCTGCTTTATGTGTAAAAGTTTATATCCTAATAGAAAAAATAAAATAAAGACTTTTAAAGCTTAAAATAATTTTATTGCAGAGTATAATTTCATCTTTTGGTAATTCATTATGTACGGTAATAATCTCTCTATAAAATCTTTTGACGATGATCTCTGGCAAGCCTTAGAAAAAGAGAGAGTCAGACAAGAACAACATATCGAATTGATCGCCTCCGAAAACTATGCCTCGCCAAGAATTTTGGAAGCTCAAGGGTCTGTCTTAACCAACAAATATGCCGAGGGTTATCCTGGTAAAAGATATTATGGCGGTTGTGAGTTCGTTGATATAGCAGAACAACTCGCAATAGATCGTGCAAAAGAATTATTTAAAGCTGATTATGCAAATGTCCAACCCCACTCAGGAGCAAGTGCTAATGCAGCGGTCTTTTTAGCCTTACTCAATGCTGGTGATAAAATTTTAGGTATGAGTTTAGATCACGGTGGTCATTTAACTCATGGCTCAAAAGTAAATTTTTCAGGAAAGATATACGAGTCCTATAGTTATGGTATTGATCCAGAAACAGGGGACATTGATTACAAGCAAGTAGAAGCTCTTGCTAAAAAGCACAAACCAAAACTCCTCATCTGTGGTTTTTCTGCATTCTCCGGTATTTTGGATTGGGCAAAGTTTAAAGAAATAGCGAAATCTATTGATGCTTATTTATTGGCTGATATCTCTCATGTTTCCGGTTTGGTTGCTGCAGGGCTTTACCCAAATCCATTTCCTCATGCTGACGTGGTTACCACTACAACTCATAAGACTTTAGTAGGGCCAAGAGGCGGTCTAATCTTAGCCGGTCCGAATGAAGATTTGCAGAAGAAACTTAATTCCGCTTTATTTCCTGGATCTCAAGGAGGTCCCTTAATGCATGTAATCGCAGCTAAAGCAGTATGCTTCAAAGAAGCTATGGAAGAAGATTTTAAAACTTACCAACAACAAATTCTTAATAATGCAAAATCAATGAGTGAGAGATTTATGTCAAACGACATTGATATTGTCTCTAACGGGACTTCCAATCATATGTTTTTGGTGAACCTTATAAAGAATAATGTATCTGGAAAGGAGCTTGAAGCTGCTCTTGGTGAGGCTTTTATAACGGTAAATAAAAACTCTGTTCCTGATGATCCAAAGTCTCCGTTTGTTACTTCTGGAATAAGAATTGGTACACCTGCTGTTACTCGAAGAGGATTTAAAGAACCAGAAGTCTCGCAAATAGCTGATTGGATTACTCAAATTATCAAAGATATCGAAAATAAAAATTTAACTACTAGTATTAAAGAAGAAGTAAAAAGCCTTTGTAATAACTTTCCAGTTTATTCACAATAAATCATGCACTGTCCCTATTGCTCCTTTGAAGAAAGTAAGGTTATAGACTCTCGCCTTGTAACCGAAGGAAGTGAAATAAGAAGAAGAAGAGAATGTCTTAAGTGTGGAGAAAGATGGACCACCTTTGAAGTTGGTGAGCTGGTTATGCCGAAAATAATTAAACAGGACAAATCCAGAGTTCCATTTGACGAGACCAAAATCAGAGAAGGTATAGCCCGCTCTCTTGAAAAAAGACCAGTTAGTGACGCTCAGTTTCAAACCCTCATTGAAGCAATTAAAAAAGAGATAAGAGACTTAGGAGAAAGAGAAATAGAATCCAAACAAGTTGGCGAATCGGTAATGAGGCACCTAAAAAAATTAGATGAAGTTGCTTTCGTAAGATTTGCATCGGTTTATCGAAGTTTTCAAGATCCAAATGAATTTAGCGAAGCAGTGAAAAAATTGAGTGATGAATGACGCTTACTTTATGTCCAAAGCAAACTCACTTGCCTTGAAAGGAAGATTTACTACAAAGCCTGGTGTTATGGTTGGTTGTGTAATTGTCAAAAATAAAAAAATTATTGGCCAAGGTTTTTATGAAAAGTACGGTGGCTCTCATGCCGAAATAAATGCCATAAATAATGTTAAGAAAAAGTACAAAAAAAGTTTTCTTTCTAAACTATCTGGAAGCGAAATATATGTAACTTTAGAACCTTGTAGTAAAAAAGGTAAGACTGGTGCTTGTGTAAATGAACTTAAAAAGTATGATTTTAAGAGAATTGTTATTGGTGCAGATGATCCTACCCAAAATGGAACTAAATACCTCGAGAAAGCTGGTCACAAAGTAAAAAATTTAGACAACCAACAATGTCTAGATTTGAATGAAGCTTTTTTTCACAAGGCAAATTATAAAAAGCCCTTTATTCGGGCAAAAGTTGCAATGTCTAGCGACCATAAATCGGTTTTTACCTCAAAGCAGAGAAAATGGATTACTGGAATTCCTGCTCGTAATGATGTTCAAATACTAAGAGCATTATCAGATATCATTCTTACAGGCGCAGGAACAATAAATGAAGACAAACCGTCTATGAATGTAAGAACAAAAAAAATCATTTCAAAAGAACATTTCACTCAACCAGACAGGTTTGTATTCTCAAATAATCTTGATCTGAATTGGACTTCCCCTTTTTTTAAACTGCCAGGTAAAAAAGTAGTAGTAACTTCAAAAAAAACTCTTCCAAAACTTACAAAAGAAATAAAAGATATTTCTATAATGAATTTAAAAAAAGATAAAAATTCATCACCTGAAAAAAACTTTATAAAAGAGATATCCAAACTAAACATAAATAATGTATTGATTGAGGCTGGGCCAAAACTTTTAGGAAGTTTTGGAGATCAAGACTTAATTGATGAATATATCTTTTATGTTTCCAAAGAAAAACTTGGAGATGAAGCTTTGTATTTCTATGGAGGAAATAAAAAAATAAACTTTTTTGACAACAAGCAATTCTATATAGTTGAAGAAAGCCGTATTGGAAAAGATAAAAAAATAGTTTTAAGGAAAAAATAAAAATGGATTTGAATGGCACTAAGGAACTTATTTCTGAAATAAAAAGAGGAAATATGGTCCTTTTGATGGATGACGAAGATCGAGAAAACGAAGGAGACCTCATCTTAGCGGGTGAAAAAGTTTCTGCAGAAAAAATAAATTTTATGGCAAAACATGCCAGAGGCTTGATCTGTTTGGCAATGAGCCAAAACAAATGTAATGCTTTAAATTTAAATCAAATGGTTAATGATAATAAAAGTGGCCATGGTACTGGTTTTACTGTTTCAATTGAGGCTGCCTCAGGCATAACCACTGGTATTTCTGCAGCTGATCGTGCGAGAACGATTGCCGTTGCTTCGAAAGCTAGGGCCAAAGCCATAGATATTGTTTCTCCTGGACATGTTTTCCCAGTAAGAGCTGTTCCAGGCGGAGTTTTATCTCGTACAGGTCATACTGAGGGTAGTACTGATTTATGCAGATTGGCAGGATTGGCAGAATCAGCTGTCATCTGTGAAGTTATGAATGAAGATGGAACAATGGCTCGTAAAAATGCCTTACTAGATTTTAGCCAAAGACATAATCTTAAAATAGGAACTATTGCTGATCTAGTTAACTATAGAATTTTGAATGAAAAAACTGTGGAGAGAATTGAGCAAAAGTCAGTAAAGACGGAATACGGAAAATTCAATCTTATTTTATACAAAGATCTCATTTTTGATGAAACCCACATGGTGCTGCAAAAGGGAAAAATTTCAAAAAATAGTCCGACCTTAATAAGGGTTCAGCAAAGTAATTTCTTCCATGATTTGCTAAACATCAATGAATTTGGTGCAAGATGGTCCGTGTCGGATGCTATGAAAAAAATAAACGATGCAGGTAAAGGAATTATCTTGCTTATCGATGGAGAAAATAAAAAAGAGGATGAATTTAAAGAAATAAATTCTTCAAAGAAAAAAAGGGTAACTATTCCTAATAATGATCCCAGAAGAATTGGCATAGGATCACAAATACTAAGAGATTTAGGAGTCAAAAAAATAAAATTAATGGGCTCAGAAGTAAGATATCCATCTTTATCTGGATTTGACCTAGAAGTAACTGAATACCTAAAAAAATGAAAACATCAAAGATAGATATAGATAAACCTTCTTCGGATTTAAAACATGTCAAAATTGCAGTAGTGAGCACGAATTGGAATGAAGAAATAATCAAGCCAATGTTCGAAGACTGTCTTTCTAAACTGAACGAGTATGACCTAGAAAAACATTCGTTTATTGTTCCAGGAGCTTATGAATTGCCCCTCATCGCTCAAACTCTTTGTGAGAACTATGATGCAATTATTTTGCTTGGCTGCATCATTAAAGGAGAGACACCACATTTTGAGATTATTTCCCAAAGTATCAGTGATAAAGTTTTGGAAACATCTTTGAGTAAAAATACTCCTATTATTTTTGGCATCTTAACAACTAATAATGAAAATGAGGCAAAGGAAAGAGCTGCTTACAAAGGATCTGAATTTGCAATGTCTGCCCTAAGTGTTTTAGACACTCTCAATAAAATAAAGTGAAAGCTAGTCCATCACCTACCAAAACAAGAGAGTTGGTCATTCAAGCTCTTTATCAAAAAACCATTTCCGGTGATTCCAACACAAAGGTTTTGAAAGAACTTAAACAAACTCAAAAAAATTTAAACACTGATAAAGTTGGACAAATAGTTAAAGATATAAAAAATTTAGAACAAGAGTTTTTAGAAACAATAACAAAATTTTCAAATATTCCTTCTTCAAGAATAGGAGAAATTGAGCTTTCAATTTTATATTTAGCTTTGTATGAAATTTCTCTATCTCAATTGGATAAGCCGATTATTATTAATGAAGCAATAAAACTAGCTAAAAAATTTGGACAAAATTCTAGTCATAAATTTATTAATGCAATTTTGGATAAAACGATCAAGAATAGCCCTGTTATCTAACAATGGTACTTTGATCATCAGGTCCAGTAGAAATAATTTTTACAGGCACCTCACAGATATCTTCGATGTAAGAGATGAAGTTTTTTGCTTCATCAGGTAATTCTCCATAGTTAGTAAGATTTTTAGTTGGAGATTTCCACCCTGAAAGATTCTCATAAATAGGATTTACATTCTCTAAGTCCATGCACTCGCCAAAAATAGATTCGCTACTAGAATCATATGCTTTGCATATTTTTATTTCATCGAGTCCATCCAGAACATCTATTTTTGTGAGACATAGCCCTGAAATACTATTTGTTTGAATAATTCTTTTCATTAGAACTGCATCAAACCAACCGCATCTTCTCGGCCTTCCTGTAGTTGCACCAACCTCGCCACCAGTTTTAGCAATATATTCTCCAAGGTCATCGTAAATTTCAGTTGGCATTGGTCCTTCTCCAACTCGAGTGACATATGCTTTTACAACACCTAAAATATTTCCCACATCTAAGGGTCCACAGCCTGCTCCAGCTGCAATGCCAGATGGAGAACAGTTACTTGAAGTAACAAATGGATATGTACCTTGATCAATATCTAATAAAGTTCCTTGAGCGCCTTCAAATAAAACTGATTTTTCTTGCTCGTTGAGTTTTTTTATTAGCATCGATACGTCAGCTAGCATTGGTTTTACTTTCTCACCAAATACTAGGTTTTCATCTATTAAGCTATTTAAGGACAAAGCTTCTTTGCCAAAGAATTTTTCTATTGAAAAATTATAAAAGTCTAAAGTTTCTTCTAGTAAAGGTCTGAGTTTATTTTCACTGAGCGTATCGACAACCCTGATAGCTCTTCTAGCAACCTTATCTTCGTATGCAGGTCCTATGCCTCTTAATGTAGTTCCAATGGTTTTCTGACTATTAGATTTTTCTTTATAAAGATCTATTAGTTGATGATAAGGCTGAATCAAGACACAGGCAGGACTTATTTTTAATCTGTCCGTAATACCCGAAGTCACATTGCTTATTTCATCTATTTCAGAAAAAAGAGCTTCATATGAAATGACTACGCCTTTTCCGATTAGAGACAATGAATCATTATGACAAATTGATGAGGGAAGAAGATGAAGGACAATTTTTTTTCCATCTATAATCAATGTGTGGCCAGCGTTATGACCGCCTTGATATCTACAAGCTGCGCCAAAATTACCTGCCAGGAAATTTACAATTTTACCCTTTCCTTCATCTCCCCATTGCAGTCCTAAAATAGCTGTATTCGAAAGAGTCATATTTATTGATTTAATTTAGTAAGTGAAGACACATTAACATCGAAACCAATTGCTTCTCGTTCAATATTATTTTGTATACTTTTATATTGTCCGCCCTTTGCGATAGAAAAACCAAATCCAAAAACATGAACTGAGAAAACTAATCCAGAGTGATAATCGAATCCTGGAAAATCTGAAAAATCCAAATGATAGTCAATTGAAGATGGCAGAATTTTAACTATTCTTTCTATTTTTCTTGCAGAATCTCGAAAAACTTTGTTTTTATGCTTCTTTAAATATTTAAGACATTCAATTTTTCCGTTAACTTCCATAAGGTTTTTTATCTCTGATAAATCTTTATTTTTCAAACCATTGGAATTAAAAAATTCTTTAAGATCTGTTTTTGATTTAGATGAGATGATTTTTTTTAGTATTCTCTTTTCATTAAAAGATAAACCTAGACTATTTAGAAGTTCTGCCATGGGTTCTGTTCTACCCAATGAAATAGTCAATTTATATTTCCCGGTTTTTTTCAAGCTAACTAACATAAGTTTTATCAGGTCTATTTCTTCAGAAATTGTAATTTTTCCAAAAATTTCTACACCTGTTTTATAAGCAATTTTTGATTTTGTTAATGAGTCTTTGGTCTTTCTTAAAGTCTCTCCAAAATAACAATATTTCTTTTTATTTTTCGTACCTTGTTGAAGATCAATCCTAGCTATTTGTTGAGAGATATCAGGTCTTATAGAAATATCTTTTAAATTTTCATCAGAAAAGCTGTAAGCATAATTCTTCAGAGAAGCATTAGCGTTTCCTCCAATAGTCTCAGAAAATTCAATCAAAGAAGGTGTGACAAGTTCACAATCATTTTTATAAAAATAATTTAGAAATTGTGAGCGAAGATTTTCTAGTTCCTTAGCCTTAGCACCTACAAAATCTTCCGTACCATCTGGAAGACCTGAGTTGGACGTGGACATTTTAATTTATTCTGATTTTTTGCCTTTGGAACTATCCAAGTACTTGAAAAAATCGCTATCGGGATCAATAAGAAGTACGTCAGATTTGTTTTCAAAAGTAGATTGATAGGCTTTTAAACTTCTAGTGAACTCATAAAATTCAGGATCTTTGTTGTAGGCATCTGCATAGACACCAGTTGCTTTTGCATCTCCATTACCTCTAAGTTCTTCTGCAGTTTTGTAAGCTTCTGCAAGAATAATGGTTCTTTCACGATCTGCATTTGCACGAATACCTTCTGCTATTTCTGTGCCTTGAGCACGAAGCTCTTGAGCAAGTCTTTCTCTTTCTGTTCTCATCCTGTTGTAAACGGATTCATTTACTTCTGATGGTAATTCAATTTTTTTAACTCTAACGTCTAAAACTTCAATGCCAAGTTCTCCAGCTGCTACAGTGTTGAGATCAGTAGTTAAAATATTCATTAATTCATCTCGTTCACCAGAAACTACTTCTTGGACAGTCCTAGTACCAAATTGGTTCCTTAAGCCCTCATCTACCCTTTGAGTCAGCAAAGTTCTCATTGCACTTAACTGTCCTCCAGATGAAGTTATGTAAAACTGTTCGTTGTTAGTAATGCGCCATTTGACAAAAGCGTCAACAATAAGTCTCTTCTTTTCAGCAGTAAAATAAGGCTGTGGCAAAGCGTCTAAAGTCAAAACTCTTGAGTCGAATTTTTTAACTGTGTGATAAATAGGGATTTTAAAATGCAAGCCAGGATCTATTTTTGGCTCTACAATTTCTCCAAACCTTAGCAAAATCGCAGTCTGTTTATCATTTACTATGTAAACGACATTGCTAAGAATGACTATTATAATTAGAGTGGCAATTCCTAAATTTAGGTTTAATGACTTCATACTACCTTCTGTCTTGTCTTCGTCTTAATTCTTCAATAACCCGATCAGTAATCTCTTGAATATCTGATCCAAGAGTTGTTGGAGATGTAGATGATGGAGATTCGTCTTTAGATCGCCTATTTGGATCTAGTGAAGCTGCCGCAATTTGATCTAGAGGAAGATATAAAATGTTATTACCCTCTTTAATATCAATCATCACCTTGGTGCTGTTATTCATAACAGATTGAACCGCATCTAAATATAATCTTTGTCTAGTAACTTCTGGAGATTTTGAATATTCAACGAGAAGTTGATCAAATCGGGATGCTTCTCCTTCAGCTTCGGATATCACTTTTTGTTTATAACCCTCAGCATCCTCGACGGCTCTTTTAGCTTCACCTCTTGCTATTGGAACAACCTCATTTGCATAGGTCTCAGCCTCATTTCTAAGTCTGACTTCATCTTCCCTTGCTTTTACAACATCATCAAAAGCCTCTTTCACTGCTTCTGGTGGTCTGGATTCTCTAATTGAAACTGCTACCACTTCAATTCCAGTTTTATAAGTGTCTAATCTAGTTTGTAGTCGAGATTTAACATCCATAGCTATTTGCTCCCTTCCTACGGTAAGGGTGCTGTCCATTGTAGTGCTTCCCACAACATGTCTTAATTCTGCCTCAGAGGCTTGGGCTAAACTGTCTTCCGGAGCTGAGGCTTCTAAAAGAAAAAAAACTGGATTAGATCTTTTATATTGAACAGCGACCTCAACATTAACTATATTTTCGTCTTTTGTTAACATTGAAGAGTTAGTGGTGTGAGTGAATAGTTTTTCTGTATTCACGATGAATCGGTTATCTACAAATGGCGGATTCCAATGAA
>CABXRO010000013.1 GCA_902514645.1 uncultured SAR86 cluster bacterium | reverse complement strand
TTATCCATTTAAGCCTAATTACATGATGATTGACGGATTACGTATTCATTATCTCGATGAAGGTCCAAAGGATGCTGATCCAATATTTCTTCTTCACGGTGAACCCGCGTGGAGTTATTTATTTAGAAAAATGATACCTGTGCTTACTTCACAAGGTCATAGAGTGATTGTTCCAGACTGCGTTGGTTTTGGAAAGTCGGATAAGTTTATTTCAAAATTCGACTATTCTTACAAACATCACGTAGAGATAATGAAGGAATTAGTTCAAAAGCTAGATCTTCAGAATGCAACATTTTTCGGTCAAGATTGGGGAGGTTTGGTTGGTTTAAGAGTTGTAGCGGAATTACCAGATCGTTTTAGTCATGTAGTTGTATCAAATACAGGAATGGTTGCTCGATCTGGAATAACAGCATGGCTTTTTGAAAAATTTGTGCAATTCAGGGTTTGGTGGATCGGGCCAATTACATTTGAAGAGTTAATGGAGAAAACCAAAGAAGCATTAACAGCTGAAAATCCTTCTCCTTCAACAGGTATTTCAATGTTCAGCAATTGGATTGCTCATTCTTATTATGCAGAAGATATGGATATTGCTGGGATTATTAAAAATTTTGGCAGAATAGATTTATCGGAAGAGGAAGCTTATGCTTATGAAGCTCCATATCCCTCAGGTTCATACAAAGCAGGAGCTCATGTTTGGCCTTATCTTATTCCAACTCAATTACCTGAAAATGAAAAACTATGGAAAGAAGTATATGAAAAATGGGACAAACCTTTCTTAGTAGCTTTTGGGGAAAATGAAAGAATTACACTTCCTATGAAGGCTAACTTCTTGGAACGTATTCCTAATCCAACTGTTATATCTTTAGGAGGAGCAAGTCACTTTGTACAAGAAGAGGTTGGTCCTGAGCTTGCACAAATTATTAGTGATTTTATTCAAGGAAAGCCAGTAGAGGATTTACCAGCTAAAAATTGAAAATCGCCGTTAAGAGTTGAAGTCTCACTGCCCAGAACTCCTTTTTTTAATAAAAACGATGTAAATTTGGTAAGATATTTTTCTTGAATTTAGGAGTATTTTCATGACAGATCCAATAGTACTTATAGGAAATGTAGCATCACCCTATACCAGGAAGATGGTTGCATATCTTAGATATAAAAGAATTCCTTATGAAGTAATTTGGGGGCAGCCAGAGGATGTTCTTAAGAAGATGAACATTGAACCTCCAAAACCTATTCTTTTACCAGTTTTTATATTAGATCGAGACGGTCAAGCTACTGCAGTGACCGACTCAACACCCCTTATAAGAGAGTTTGAAGAAAAATATTCTGACAGATCGGTGCTTCCCAAAGACTCAGCTCTAAACTTTATAAATTTTATCTTGGAAGACTTTGGCGATGAATGGTGTACAAAATTTATGTTTCACTATAGGTGGCATTTTGATGAAGATGCAGATAATGCAGGAACCATTTTGCCTTTGGGTATTAATAGCGCTTTGAAAGATGATGAGCTAGTATTTTTTAAAGAGCATTTTGCAAAAAGGCAAATAGACAGATTGTGGGTAGTAGGTTCTAATAATGATACTGCCGAATTTATAGATAAAAGCTACAAAAATGTACTTTCAATTTTTGAAGAACACTTTAAAAAGCATCCATTCCTTCTCGGAAACTTCCCATCTTCATGTGATTTTGCAGTTTATGGGCAATTTACCCAATTAGTAGGATTCGATCCTACCCCTAGAAGGATAGCACACGAAATTTCGCCTAGGACAGTGGCATATGTGAACACACTTGATGATAGGGGAGGTTTAGATTATGTCGAGGAAAATAACTCTTTAGACTCTCTAAGCGACTCAATTCATGATCTTTTCAAAGAACTTTCTAACTCCTATGTGCCAACTATGATAAAAAATCATCAAGCTATTAAAGAAGGTGAAAAAGAATGGTCTGTAGACCTAGCAGGTTATCCTTGGAAGCAGAAATCTTTTCCATATCAAGCAAAGTGTCTTGATTGGATAAGAGATGAATTCAAAGACCTTGATAATGAAAATCAGGAAAAAGTATTAGGTTTTTTAACGGCAACTAATTGTCAATCTTTAGTGGAGTAAATATGAATAGAATAACTGAAATGTTGGGTTGCAAATACCCAATCATTCAATCACCAATGGGATGGATTGCAAGGAGTCAACTTGCTTCGGCTGTATCAAATGCCGGTGGTTTTGGGATTATTGAAACGTCGTCGGGAGAAGTAGATCAGTGTAAAGATGAAATAAGAAAAATGGCTTCTCTTACAAATAGTCCATTTGGAGTAAATCTTCCAATTTTATTTCTTTCGGACGAAAGTATGTTGGAAGTTGTAATAGAAGAAAATGTTAAATTTGTTACAACTTCTGCAGGTGATCCAGCAAAATATATTCATAAGCTCAAGGAAGCAGATATCAAAGTATTTCATGCAGTTCCAAGCCTAGCAGGCGCTCTTAAGGCAGTAAATGCAGGTGTAGATGGTTTGGTTGTTGAAGGAACAGAAGGAGGGGGTTTTAAAAGTCCTGAAGAAGTAGGCCTACATGTGTTAATTCAATCTATACGTAAGCATACCGATTTACCTATTGTAGCTGCAGGAGGAATTGTAGATGGTATTGGAATGGCAGCAGCATTTGCTGCGGGTGCTGATGGTATTCAAATGGGCACAAGATTTGTTTCATCCTTAGAAAGTCCGGTTCATGAAAATTTTAAAGGCGCAATCGTAAATGGTTCTGAACAAGGTACTTACATACTTAATAAAAAAGCAAAACCATGCATTAGAGCTTTAAAGACAGACTTAACGGATAAGATTTATGAAGAAGGGCTAATGGATATGTCTGCTCTTAGTGGAATAAAAGATTTATATTTTGGCGGTGACATGAATGCGGCACCTGCTTTAGCTGGACAGTCTATTGGACTCATAAATGAAGTTTTACCAGTAGAACAAATAATTAAACAAACAATGCAAGAATTTAATTCTGTATGTGATTCTTTATCAAACTCTAAATTTGAATTATGAAAATTTTAAGAACTCCTGATACAGCTTTTAAGAATGTAAAAAATTATCCTTTCGAGCCACATTACACAACAATAAAAACTCATGATGGATCTGATTTAAGAATTCATCATATTGATGAAGGACCTAAGGATGGACCAATTTTACTTGCTATGCATGGACAGCCAGTTTGGAGTTATCTTTATAGCAGAATGATTCCTTATTTGGTAGAAGCTGGAATTAGAGTCATTGCTCCAGATTTACCTGGTTACGGAAAGTCAGATAAACCTGCATCAAGAGAAGACTATTCTTATCAAAGACAAGTTAATTGGATGACAGATTGGCTTAAGACTAATGATTTTAAAGATTTAACTTTTTTTGGCCAAGATTGGGGAGGGCTTATTGGCTTGAGAGTTGTTGCTAACGAACAACACAGATTTTCTCGAGTTGCTATGGGAAATACCGGACTGCCTTACAATCCCGATACTCCTCAAGAGGTCATTGATCAAGTCAAAGCCTTTAGAGAAAGCGATACCAAACTTACTGTAATGTCGATGCAAAAGGAAGTAAGTCAAATGGATGGTCAGAACCTTTCAGACGATCAGACTCTAAGAAGTCCAGCTCTTAAATTTATGTATTGGCAAAAATTTTGTTGGGATACAGTTGATTTGCCTATCGGTTTTTTAATGTCTAATATGATGGCAAAAAATTCAATTGTGAAAATACTGGTTTCATACTTTTTCCTAAATATTGGCTTTAGAAAACTTTTTCCTTTAAACAAAGTCATTGATCAGGCATATGAAGCACCTTTTCCAGATCCATCATACAAAATGGGGCCGAGAGCAATGCCAAGTCATGTGCCTACAATTCCTGATGAATCATTGGATGGTGTCAGACAAGCCAGAGAGGTATTTAAAAACTGGCAGAAACCATTTTTAAGCGTGTTTGCTGGAGACGATCCAGTAACCAATGGAGTAGAGGTAGACATATTAAAAATGTGCCCCAATGCAACTAGTGCACCAAATATTGGAGGAGGGCACTTTTTTCAATGGTCCAAGCCTAAAGAATTATCAGCCCTTTTGAGTGAATTCATTAAAAATACTTAAGTAAGATGTTAGAAATGCTCTTTCCCAAGCAAGGGAATAATAATTATTTAGGATACAAATTGGTTATTTACCTTTTTGTTCCTTTTTTATTACTCATGACTTGGCGATCAGTGATTCATATGTCTTTTCAAGAATTTGGCATGCATCAAATTGCAAATTTTAAAATTTTAATAGGCAATCCTGACCCCATGCCTTTGATTTATGGTTTTTTCTCAGCTTGGGGACTGATTCAGCTGATATTTTGTGCGTTCTCATGGATAATTTTATTGTGCTACAGATCGCTTACTCCTTTGATCATTCTTTGTTTCCTAGTTGAATGGGCAATGAGAATATTTGGTTCTGACTTGATAGCAAATAATCCTTTATATTCAGACGGTGTTACACCCGGAGTCGCTTACGCTCCATTTGCTGTTGTTTTTTTACTTCTGTTATTTATTTTTTCTCTGGTAAAAAATCCAAAAAATATTAATAATTAGTATTATCTTTCAAAAAAAATAGATAAAATTTATTAAATTATTAAATTATTAAATTTTATTTATCAAATCTTATGAAATACTTTTTAATTTTTCTGATTACAATTCTCATTTTCGCTTGTGGTGGCAGCAGTTATTCAAGTAATTATAATGAACAGACTCCACAAGGTATTCAATACAAAAATGTCCCTGACGACATAACTTTTCTCAACTAAATGAGAATAACTCTATTTATCAGTTTTATTTTCTCTAGTTACTTTTTCTCATTTCCTTCTTTAGATACATTTGCAGCAAATAGTCCCATTAAAAGAAATGGTAAATTATTTTATGTTCATCAATATCAACTTGATGTAGGTTTTGGCCGAGTAAATGACTATTTATGTCTTTTTAGAAATACCGATTATAAAAAATTTAGTAACTTAGGCGATGGTGTAGGATATGAAGCTATACTCGATAATAATGCTTGTCAGAATGGAGAGGCTAATCTTCCATGGCTCGTCGTTTCAAAGCAGGCAACTTCTTCTGATAATTTAGTAATGGAAATGTCTTCGCCTAATAATGTGGCAGATGCTAGAATAAAATTAATACTTGAAGAAGAAACATCTGCAACCAACCCCTATGGTGTCCTTACCTTAGATTATAATTATATTTCGATGGGCAATGGTGTAGCTCCTAACCCAGCTAATGGCGCAGGCCCAGGCGCCGTAAATACTCCTTTGTATAATGCTACCTATGAATCGTCTATTCTTCCCAATGGCCAAGTACAATTTTTATCAACGGTTTATCTTGATAGTATTGTCTTAAATAATTTGATTCCGGTAGGTCAACAAATAAATTTCTATGGTTCAAAAATACTGCATACTGCAGGAGGAGTTGGTCGAGGAACAGTAACTGAGCTTGCATTTAATTCAGCTATAGGTGGTAATTATCCGGATGAAACTCCTTCATATATTACTACAACTAATTTTGCCTATAACCATGTCGTTGTAAAATACGAAATAACCTATGGCTCCACTGGATTAAAAAATAATATTTTTCCTGATTCGGCAGCTAACGCTGGATTACAATCATCTGATGGTCAAGAGTTATGTGTAAGTAGATTTGATTCTTGGGAATACGTTCGCCCAACAAGTTATGGAGTTTATGACTCAAATGGAAACAGAATAACTTTCTTTACAGTTGATCCAGCTCAAACACAAACGGCTGATTATAATTTCACTTCAAATAACCCTCTATGGGACGGCAAAATAAAAATATTCAGTGGCAGTTGGCTTGGTACTGGATTGCAATGCAAAAAAATAGAAGATGGAAGTTCTTTGACAGGCGTTGATGGCTTGTGTCCTGGAACCGTTGTAGGTGATGTTACCTCAATTATTCGAATAAATGGTCACGACTACCAAAACTTTCCATTGTTTGATGTTCCAGAAGGCACGGTTCTAACCGTTGATCAGACTGGAGAAGAATATTATGTTAGACAGTTAGGAGTTAGCAAGGTTTACTCTGCTAGACCTGTAGGAGATCCTGCATGTGCAACTTTAACTATTGAACCCTCACTAGATACTCCAGATCATACATTTTTTAATTATCCTGTTGTAGCAACCCCTAGAACAGGCGCAGTTCTTGTTAATAAACTTGATGCTACAACTGACTTGTTTTCTCAAAGCCTTGGAACGTTTTACTCCAAAGATGGAGATCAAGATGGGGATGGCATTCTAAATTATTTGGATGCTTTTCCTACAGATCCTCTTAAATACTTAGACGCTGATCACGATCTGATTGAAGATACAGAAGATAACGATACAACAGTGTTTCAGCCAGATTGGACAAACCACAAACATCTAGATAAGAATATTTATTCTAATTATTTTAAATAATACACAACATTAAAAGAGAGGCTTAAATTTTATGAAAATTTTTTATATCTCTTTATTTTTTGTTCACTTTTTCTTTGGTTAAAAAAAATTGACCTAATTTGATACAAAAATACTATTTTTTCTCTTGTAATATTTAAAAAATATTTTAGGAGAAAATAATGAAAAATATAAAAATATCTTTATTAATTCTTTTAAGTTCAATATTTTCATTAAATCTTAGCGCTGTTCCTGAAGGCGGATTTACTACTTTAATGGTACAAGCTAAAGATATTGATAAATATGTTGACTACTTAAAAAATAATATAAATTTTGAAAACTTCGGTTCTGAACAAGCAGGCTATTGCAAAACAAGAACGGGTGAAAGTTATCAAGGTCAAATGTTTATTTACAATGCTTTTTCTAGTCTAGAGAAAGCCATGGCTTTGATTGAAAATTACGACCCAACAACTGCCAGTTTTGATTTAGCTCAATTACGAACAATCAAATATTCAACAGCTTTTAAATCTTTAAAAGATTTTGAAGCCAGGGATGGATATCACCGTTTGTGGAGAATTAAATTAAATGACTGGCAATCTTTTTCAGACATGATGACTAAATTGCAAAAAGAACTAGATGCAGATGGACATAATATGATGATAGGTGTTTTTGCTCCAATGGGCGGCGGTTTTGCTGAAACTGGAATGTTTCATTTAAGAACTATAACTTCAACTGCAGCTGAGACTGGAAAAATCATTGATGAATATTTTAGAGGCGCAAGTTGGGCAAAAACTTGGGACGATGCTCAGCAATATGTAGACGAAGAAGTTGAAGAAACTTTTGAATATTGTGAAACAATTTATACAAGAAACTAAAGGGATATCATGAAAAAAAATCTAATATATTTAATCGTATCGGGATTACTATCTTTTAACTTATTTTCTAGTGATAGCTCTTTAAGACCTGGAAGCGGAGTGTATGAGTTTCATTTCTTTAACGTTACTAATCCAGAAGGATTTGTATCAGCTATAGAGGTTTTTGATTCTTCATCATGTGCAGCTAAGTGGAGAAACGAATCTGGAGTAAATGTAGGCCTTTATTCTCGTATGGGAGGAGGGCATTCACATATCATTCTGGTTGCATATGAAAATTATGACATGATGCAATTAGGACAAAATATCTTCGCCTCATGTTCTGCATCATCAGAAATGAATGTAGCTTTTGCAAATACATCAGTAAGTGAAGACTACTACAATTATGTTACTGAGCTTGTTTTAGAAGCTGGAGATTGGAGGTTGAACACTGTCTTTTCTAATATAGAAGTTAAGGTAAAAACTGGAAGTCAGCCATCTTATTTAGAAGCTTACAAACAATTAACTAATTCTACAGGTGACGCTTTTGGATCTTACGGGATTAATAGAGTTGTATATGGTAATAAATATGTATCTCACATGCTGTACAACGGTTCTAATTCCATTCAAGAACTTAATGATGGATTAGATCAAGTTTATGCATCCAATGAGTTTAAAACTTTTGATAGAAAGGTAGGAAATATTCGTAAATTAGTTAATTCAACTCTAGCTCAGTTAGTCAAAGCTTATCCTGCTGAAAGATAGACTTTTTCATCAATTGAAAAGCCGCTTTTATAGCGGCTTTTCTTTACGTATTTTTAATAGGGAAGTCCTTTAATCCTTATATTCCAATATTCATACATTCGTATAATATATATTATGTTAAATAAGAATTAGGACCAAAGAATAAGTATTTAAGATAAATACTCCAGAAATAGCCTGAACGTTCCTATCTATCTCTATAGATTGTCCAAAAAAAGTATTTCTTATAGGAGGAACTCCATTAATGTCATTCAATTCCCCATCGTAGAAAGGCATGGCAATCATTGTTAATACGAAAGCAATTACCCAGAGATAAATAATACAAAACACCAGCCCTAGACTGAATAAATCTCCTATAAACCAAATTAGGTATAAAGAAAGAAATGAACTCAATATCATGGCATTAACTTGCCAAACTAGATGAAATCTTGCATGTCCTGTCCATAAAGGATTTGTTGCATGAGATTCATTAAAATCTATTAAAGGTGTTACTAATGCAAATCCAATTGAGATTAATGTTAACAATACCTTAGATATAAAAATATATTCTATGTCTGAAAAAAATATTGCACAAAGGGACCAAATAACAAAAAATCCCATTATGAGACCAAAAATCTCTTGTACTTTTAAAGCAAAATTAAAAGCTTTACTTCTTTGATTAGGATCAAACATTTTTATCTAAAATCATTTTTTTTAATGATATATTAAAGTTACACCTGTATGGAGAATTTAATGAGCAAGAAATACAAAGAAATATTAGGAAAAAAAATGGCTTATCTTGATGAGGGTTCGGGTCAATCTATTGTTTTTCTTCATGGTAATCCAACTTCATCATTTTTATGGAGAAATATTACCCCACACGTCAAAGATTTAGGCAGAGTAATTGTTCCTGATCTAATTGGTATGGGAGATTCTGAAAAGTTGGAAGGAATAGATAATGCTGATTATGCATATCATGGACAGTATAAATATCTATCAAATTTACTAGATGCTTTAGACTTAGGTGATGAAATAAACTTAGTTATTCATGATTGGGGTTCTGCAATGGGATTTCAATATGCTAGAGAAAATCCAGATAAAATTAAATCGATTTCTT
This sequence comes from uncultured SAR86 cluster bacterium, assembly GCA_902514645.1. Lineage (GTDB taxonomy): Bacteria > Pseudomonadota > Gammaproteobacteria > Magnimaribacterales > AG-339-G14 > MEDG-81. The sequence goes on along the minus strand of CABXRO010000013.1, from coordinate 21,793 downwards.
TCATGGAAGCAATCGTTATGCCCATGACTTGGGATGATTGGCCTGAAAATGCTAGAAATATATTCCAATTAATGAGATCTGAGGCTGGCGAAGAGATAGTGTTAGACAAAAATGTATTTGTGGAAAGGATATTATTAAATGATTCTGCAAGTGGATTTTCTGAAGAAGAAAAGACTGAGTACATTCGTCCCTTCAAAAACGTAGGAGAAGATCGTCGCCCTACTCTAACTTGGCCTCGTCAGATTCCTATTGATGGTTCGCCTTTGGAAGTCATAGACGAAGTAGAAAAAAATGGAATATTTCATAAACAATCTGACATTCCTAAATTATTTATTAATGCCGATCCAGGAACCATCTTAATTGGCAAACAAAGAGAATTTGTAAGATCCTGGAATAACTTAAAAGAAACCACTGTAAAAGGAAACCACTTTATTCAAGAAGATTCTCCTGATGAAATTGGCGAAGCAATAAAAGACTTTATTCAGTCAATTTAATCTTCCAACTACTAAACTAAGGAGCAGCAATTACTGTAACCCCATGCACAACTGCTGCTTTTTCGCTGTTTGCTGCAGGATGAGATATATCAGGTTTTAAACCAATATCTGTGTAGATATCTTGAAGATTATTGTCTAAAGGTACGTCAATAATTTCTTTTGAATAACCCTCATAATTAGAAACTATTTTCTTGAGATATTCATCCCCTTTTAAAGCTTTTACCTTGAGATAATCTGCGCCGAGCGCATCCTTCAAAATTGCACCATCAGGAATGATGAAATCGTGAACATATCTATAGCAGGGAAGCCAATTATCGGTATATTTACCTACAACTGTTTCATTGCAAACATTAACTACCCTACCAGGAATATTATATAAATTGCCAAAACCCTCAAATTTCATCTTAAATTTTCTTCCTTCTAAATTCTTAGTAGCGTCTCCTGTAAGTTCTAAATTTGAAAAGTTATATACAGCATCTGCAGGAACGGTATATTCCAAGGTTACTGGTTCAGAAATACTTATTGGTATTTCGTTTGCATCTTCGCTGTTAACCAAAGTATAGACAGGCATTTGTTTTAATCTTATTTCATAACGAACTGGTATTTCATTAAATTTATAATCGCAGTAATACTCTTGAGTACCTGTTGTATGTACAGAGGCTCCACCTGGATCAGTTTTTAAAGTTGCGCTGTAACCAGAAGTATTCTGATCGGTAGCATCAGGAGGACAATACAAATCCGAGATGTTTTGAGTACTATTAATAACAACATCCATGATAAAAGCATGACCAAGATGTCGATTATAATCATTTACAGTATAACCAGCCGGCTTCGTTTTATGTCGATAATCCCTTAATCCATCGTTATGACTTCTTTGGTTTACAGCAAATTTAATTCCAGCGGTGTCATTGCCAGTGTATTCAATGAAATTATTTTGAGCAGGAGTGTAAGTTGCCATGTCCTCCTTAATTTTCAATTCACCATTATCTAAAGCAACGACGTATTTACCAGCTTCCCCTTTTCTTACTCCACCAATGAAGTTATGTCTTCCTTTTACAAAAAGCTCCTCAATACCTATATTTCGTTGATCGTCTGTAGGGTTGTCATCAAAGTAGGAATCATTTTTTAAATAAGCCCCTATGTCTAAATAAGGAGATGGAAGTGCTGTTGAAGGATCTGGAGTTGCTACTCCCATATCAATGAAAGCCTCATTTAAAGTTGTATTCAATTCGTCATAGCCTAAACAACGTTCTATACAAATTAAGCCTGTTGCACCAGCATTTGTTTGTGTGTTTTCTATATCGGCTTTAAGCTCTGCCATGGTAATTTTTTGTTGTGTATTCGTTACTACACTATTAGAAGTTACGTCGGCAAAAGCTGAATAAGGAATCCAATAACTTTGACGAGCATCACGATCGTAAAAATTCAAACCTGGACCATTAGCTGGGATATTAGCTATCCACTCAGCTGCTGTAAAAGTTATTGGAGTTGCTAATTTAAAAGGCAACTGGCGGTTAGATTCATCCCAATTCATAGCTTCGGTAACGTTAAATGTCACTGCCCCACCAGGAGCTACAGAAATATACCCAGAAAATTCCGAACATCGTGGTTTCACAGGATTACTATTTCCATCACAGTTTGTAATTCCAAAATCACTTCCAAAGGTAAAACCTAGTAGACTTTCTATCGCTGTTCGATAAGGACTTCCTTCTCTAGCCAACCAAGAAATATTTGCTTGAAAGGAAATTTTGTCAAGTGAGTTAAGACTTATTTGATCTCTAGTTAATCTTTGAATTTCATAATAATTTTTTCTTAAGCTGTATTTTGTTGCATCATTATCATTTCTTGTATTTTTAAAAACGATTGCATCTGTGACATCCGCTCTTCTATTCTGATCTACATGCACTCCCCAATGACTTGCGTGAATCCAAATAGGACTGTTTAGAGTCGTATTTGCAGGATCGGTTGTACTTTTTGCTTCTAAGGAAAGCGAAGGCGTAGCAAGATCTTTTCTAGCAGTATCACCTGCCGAAGGTAAATATGTTCCATATTCGTATACGATCCTTTTTGCTTCGGATTCTTTTAAATCCCAACAATGACTACCTATGATTGAACCTGAATTTCCGCTATCAGTACCAACATTAGTTAAGCCGGCTGGATCAAAACCAGCAACGTCATTAGGATCAACAATCCAAATAGGAACGCCGTTTTCAACTCCCTGTGATACTGTTCGAGCTGCTTTAAATGATTGACAATAAAGGTCACTTCCTTCGTTGACATGAATCTGATGGAATAAGGCATGAGTGGGTTGCGGATCCCCTGCTCCCGATTCAAGGACAGTTTGCAAGATTCCTTGAATATTATTTAAATCATTAAAATCTACTTCTATAGCTCTTGGAGGATCTTCTACACCTGATTGACGATATTTAATTACGTTATTTGTAACATCCAAATAACCTTTTTCAATGGATGTATTAGCATCAATATTTAATGGAGCACCAATAGCTACTTCATTTCTTATATCATAATGCATGGTAAAGGAACCGAATCGATTGGAAGAATCTGCACGAGCTCTTATATTTACTTTAACGTAAGCAGTCAGGTTTTGGTCACTACCCCCCACATCAAAGTTTAAAGAAACCCAGCCTTTTCCTAAATATCCACTTCCACTTGAAGAAGGCTGCATTACTGCAGTTGTATAGTTAAAAGTATCGGTTTCGTTAACAGCTGAAGTGCCTGTTTCTGCAGATCCACCTGTAGCTTGGAGAGATTCTGATGCTGCATCCAATCCGCTAGCACTTTGACATTGAGCTTCATCAACCAAAGCTTTATAAACACCTTTATCTATAAAAGACTCAAAATTGGTATTTTTCATAAAACAAAGCAAAAAATTGACTTGTTGCATTGCGTCATTAGCTAAAATTCCAGGAACGTAAAAATCCACTTCATCATCATCCGCGTTATAGGTTTGACTGAATAGAGTATTGGTAGCGATTAGAAGCAGCAAGCTTGATAGGGTAATCTTTAATTTCTTCATGATTTCTTAGTTTACTGTTGTTTGGACTGGATCAATCTGCTCAGGTACTAATCCTTGAACGTTAGGTGTTGTCGGAGTGTTATATGGGGAGGGAGATGAACCATAGCCTCCTCCTCCACAAGCAGATATAAGCAATGCAACAGAAATAGTTAGTGATAATTTTTTCATTTGTACTCTCCTTTGTACCTATTTTTTTTTTCTGTATATATTTTTACTCTTTTTATTAAAAATTAACAATACCATTTACTAAAAAAATAAATCTATTACATAAGCTGCCAATGCCAAAAAAACATTGACAATGACAATTACAAAAAGCAAACCCTTTAAATTAAATTTTTTATCTTTCTTATCCATCAGGCATAATTATGAACAATATTTATGGCAAAAGAAGATTTAATTGAAATGTCTGGCGAGGTTATCGATACCATGCCGAACACCACCTTTAAAGTTAAACTTGAAAACGACCATATCATTACTGCGCACATCTCCGGGAAAATGAGAAAAAACTACATAAGAATTCTTACTGGCGATAAAGTAAAAGTAGAAATGACACCTTACGATCTTTCAAAGGGTCGTATTACTTTTAGAGAAAAATAATTCTAGGAAGTAAGCTCTTTTGCTTCGTGCGGCAGAAACTTAATATCCAGTTTTTCCTTTTTGACTGAAACTTTGGCTACTCCACCCTCTTTAGCAAGTTCGCCAAACAAAATGGATTCAGCAAGTTTTTGTTTGATCTCGTCTTGAATAAGTCTTTGCATTGGTCTTGCACCCATTTTTTCGTCATAGCCATTATCCGCCAGCCAAGCACGTGCCTTTCCATCAACTTCTAGCACCACTCTCTTTTCATCCAATTGAGCCTGTAATTCGGTTAAAAACTTATCAACCACAGTGTGTATGACATCTACACTCAGTGCCCCAAATTGAACAATGGAAGTTAGACGATTTCTAAATTCAGGACTGAAAGTCTTTTTAATCACTTCTGAGCCGTCAGTAGAATTATCTTGTTTTTGAAAACCCATTGACTCTCTTGCCATTTCCAAAGCACCAGAGTTGGTGGTCATGACTAAAACACAATTTCTAAAACTTGCCTGTCTTCCGTTATTATCAGTCAACATGCCATGATCCATAACTTGCAAAAGGACATTGAAAACTTCGGGATGGGCTTTCTCAATTTCATCCAAAAGTATTACCGAATGCGGATTTTTGGATACTGCTTCTGTTAGTAGTCCTCCTTGGTCGTAACCGACATACCCCGGAGGCGCTCCAATTAACCTTGATACTGTATGTCTCTCCATGTACTCAGACATATCAAACCGTATCAATTCTACCCCTAAAATATTAGCCAATTGCCTAGAAACTTCAGTTTTCCCTACACCAGTGGGACCAGAAAATAAAAAAGAACCAATGGGCTTTTCGTCTTCTCCAAGCCCTGCTCTAGACATCATGATGGAGTTTGATAATTTTTGAATCGCCTCATCTTGACCAAAAATAACCCTTTTAAGATCTTCTTCTAATTTTCCTAATGAGACTCTATCTTTGGTGGATACACTTTTTTCTGGTATTTGTGCCATCAAAGAAATAACCCTTTCTACATCTTGTTCATTTACAGTTTTTCTTTTGACGTTAAGGTTTAATCTGAGTCTGGCACCTGCCTCATCAATGACGTCTATAGCTTTATCGGGTAAAAATTTATCGTTGATATGTTTCGCGGAAAGTTCTGCTGCAGCTTTCAAAGATGCTTTTGAATACTTGAGATCATGATGTTGTTCGTATTTTTTCTTAAGACCTTCAAGGATTTTTATTGTTTCTTGGACCGAGGGCTCAACCAAATCAACTTTTTGAAACCTCCTAGATAAAGCTCTATCTTGCTCAAAGATTGTTCGATATTCTTTAAATGTAGTCGAACCAATAAATTTTATTCCTTCTTTACCTAAAACAGGTTTTAAAAGATTTGAAGCATCCATCACTCCACCAGACGTTGCACCTGCACCAATGATGGTATGAATTTCATCAATGAATAAGATAGCATTTGGAATATTCGAAAGTTCTTTAAGAATTCCTTTTAACCTTTTTTCAAAATCTCCCCTATATTTTGTCCCTGCAAGTAATGAACCCATATCAAGGGAATAAATGACACTTTCCTGAAGAGATGGAGCGCTTGATTTTTCAACAATATTTTTTGCCAAACCTTCAATTAAAGCAGTTTTTCCAACACCGGATTCTCCGACTAAAATTGGATTATTTTTTGATCTTCTTGCAAGAATTTGAGAAATACGCTCAATTTCATTATCTCTGCCTACTAATGGATCAATTCGGTTTGCGCTGGCTTCCTCATTTAAATTTAAAGCGTATTTACCAAGGTATCCAGATTCATTTTTTGCTGACGATTCTTGAGCAAGGTCGTCAAAAGATTCGTCCTCTGTAACACCTTCACCATGACTCATGTAAGAAACTGCATCCAATCTTGTCATACCTTGTTTCTTTAATAGGTAAACGCTATGGGATTCTTTTTCACTGAAGAGAGCTATCAAAACATTTGCACCAGTTACTTCTCCGGTACCAGACGATTGCACATGAAAAACAGCTCTTTGAATAACTCTTTGAAAGGATAACGTTGGTTGAATTTCTATAGCATCATCTTTTTTCTCAGGACAATTTTTTGAGATGAATTCTTTTAACTCAGCTTCGAGGATATCTATATTTACATCACAGGCCAAGAGCACGTTCAAGGCATCCTGATTGTTTAAAATGCAGAGAAGCAGGTGTTCAGTAGTTACAAATTCATGATTATTTTCATGAGCAAATTTAAAGGCATTATTGAGACATTCTTCAAGATTCTTTTCTAACATTAATCTTCCTCGTCAATTGGCTCTATATCACTTACTAAAGGATGCTCGTTTTGCTTGGCAAAGTTATTTATCTGATTCGATTTGGTTTCGGCAACTTCTTTGGTATAGATGCCACACACACCCTTTCCTTTTGTATGAACTGCTAACATTATTTGTGTTGCTTTTTCTTTATCATAACTGAAAAACGTCTGTAGTACGTAAATAACAAATTCCATTGGAGTGAAATCATCATTTAAAAGAATTACCCTGTAGAGAGAGGGTTTTTTTAATTTTGGTTCTTCTAGCTCAACTAAAGAAGATGAGCCTGATTCATAGTCTTCGGAATTATTTAGTTTAATTTCTAGCATTCATTAAAAAGATTTATTATGACATTCCATTACAAATTTGTTCTGCAAACTCAGAACATTTTAGTAATTTTGCTCCCGTCATCAATCTTTCTAAATCATAAGTTACTAACTTATTCTTAATTGCCCAACTTATTCCTTTTATCACATTATCAGAAGCCTCATGCCAACCAATATGATTTAACATCATTTCAGCAGACAGAATTAGTGAAGCAGGATTAACCTTATCCAAACCAGCATATTTGGGCGCAGTACCATGAGTTGCTTCAAACAAGGCAACCTTATCTCCAAGATTGGCACCAGGAGCTAAACCAAGTCCTCCAACTTTTGCCGCTAACGCATCAGATATAAAATCACCATTTAGATTCATTGTAGCAATTACATCGTAGTCACCTGGCCTTGTAAGAATTTGTTGAAGAAAATTATCAGTAATAATATCTTTCATTATGATCAATTTTTTGGTCACAGGATTCCTAAAACTCATCCATTCTCCACCATCAAGAGAAGTAGCTCCAAATTCTCTAGCAGCAAGTGAATAGGACCATTCTTTAAAAGCTCCTTCGGTATACTTCATAATATTTCCTTTATGAACAATAGTTACTGAAGAACGATCATTATCAATTGCATATTGAATGGCTTTTCTAACATGTCTTTCAGTACCCTCTTTGGAGATTGGTTTGATTCCTATTCCACAACCTTCTTCAAATCTTATATTTTTAACATTCATCTCTTTTGTTAAGAAATTTATAAGTTTGATAGCTTCATCTGAACTTGCTTCGAATTCTATTCCTGCGTAAATATCTTCGGAATTTTCTCTAAAGACAATCATGTCAGTTGTTTCAGGAATCACTACTGGACTGGGCACTCCTTCAAAGTACCTAATTGGCCTCTGGCAAACATATAAATCAAGGACTTGTCTTAAACGAACATTTAAGGACCGGATACCTCCACCTATTGGAGTTGTTAGCGGTCCCTTTATACCGACCAAATAATTTTCCAATGCATCAATGGTTTCATCCGGCAGCCATTCATTTTCGCCATAAACATCTATAGATTTTTCTCCACAAAATATTTCCATCCAAGCAATTTTTCTTTCTCCGTTGTAGGCAAGACTTACTGCATGATCGACTACTTTAATCATTGCAGCGGTTACATCCGTACCAATACCATCTCCTTCGATAAATGGAATGATGGGATTTGATGGAACGTTTAATTCACCAGAATCAGTTATCGTTATCTGTTCTCCATCATTCGGAATTTCTATGTGTTTATAAGCCATAATTGTTATTAATGTCCTTTGAAGCGCGGTATCATAGCATTTTTTACTAATCTATAAAATTGTGAAAGTTCTAATAGGTTTATCAGGTGGAGTCGACTCTTCCGTTGCAGCATTCCTTTTAAAGAAAGAAGGTTTCGATGTAACAGCTGGATTTATGCGAAATTGGGAAGACGATGATGGCAGTCCATATTGTAGTGTCAAAGAAGATTTTTTAGATGCTGCACAAGTTGCTGATAAATTAGGTATAAATTTAATACAAATGAATTTTGCGAAACAATATAAAGAGAAAGTTTTTAGTTATTTTTTAGACGAATTAAATAATGGAAAAACTCCCAACCCAGATATTTATTGTAATAAATTTATAAAATTTAAAGAGTTTACAGATTATGCTGCCGAGAATGGCTTTGATGCTGTAGCAACAGGACACTATTCTAAGATACAGGTTATAGATAAAGAATATTTCTTATGCAAATCCTATGATCAAAATAAAGATCAAACATACTTTTTGAGTCAGATTGAAAAAGATGTTCTTTCTAATCTTAAATTTCCTCTAGGAAATCTTTTAAAAACGGATGTAAGGAAAATAGCTCAAGAAGAGAATCTAGTTACGTATGATAAAAAGGATAGTACCGGCATTTGCTTCATTGGGGAGAGGCCATTTCCAGAATTTTTAAATAAGTACCTTCCCGAAGATTGTGGAAAAATTGTTGACGAGAAGGATGAAGTAATTGGTGAGCATAAAGGTTTGCATTTTTATACCATTGGCCAAAGACAAGGTCTTGGAATAGGTGGCTTAAAAAATAGAGCAGAAAAAGCTTGGTACGTTGCGCAAAAAGATTTTTCAAACAATAAACTGGTAGTTGTTCAAGAAACTGACAACCCTTTGCTGTTCAAGCAAAATCTTTCAGTTTCAAATATCAATTGGTTGAAACATCCATCTTCAAATAAAGTTTCCGCAAAAATAAGATATCGACAAAAAGATCAAGACTGTGAAATTGATATTAAGGGAGATAAGGCTGAGGTTGTTTTTAAAAAACCTCAAAGAGCAGTAACTCCAGGTCAATTTATTGTATTTTATGAAGATGAAATATGTTTAGGTGGAGGCGAGATAGATATATAATCTTTCTTGGAATAGATGCCCAACGATAATTTACTTTCTGTTACCTCCATTGACGGGAGATATGAATCTCAAACAAAAACTCTTGAAAATTATTTTAGTGAATTTGCTTTAATTAAAACAAGAGTAGAAGTTGAAGTTAAATGGCTTCTCTTAATTTCAGATAGCAAGTCTCTTACCTTTATTCCTAAAATCTCAAAAAGTCAGCAAAAGAAAATTGTTGATATTCTTAAAAATTTTTCTATTCAGGATGCAAGACAAATTAAGAAAATTGAAAAGAAAACAAATCACGATGTAAAAGCAGTAGAACTTTTTATTGTCGATGAACTAAAAAAATTAAAACTTAATAAACTTTGTGAATTTGTACATTTTTGCTGTACCTCTGAAGACATCAATAATCTTTCCTACGCTCTCATGTTGCAAAGATTTTTAACTATTGAATTTTTACCTGATTTTAATTTATTACAAAAAAACTTTAAATTTTTAGCTAAAAAATATTCAAAATTACCAATGCTAGCATTTACTCATGGTCAACCTGCTTCCCCTACTACACTAGGGAAAGAATTCTCTAATTTTAGTTATCGGGTAAAATTTCATTTAGATTTAATAAAATCTCTTAAGCAAAAAGGAAAATTTAATGGAGCATCTGGAAATTATAATGCTCATGTCATTTCTGAAATGAAAGTTAATTGGGAAGGATTGTCCAAAAAATTTGTTAATTCTTTGGGTTTAGATTTTTCATCACATTCAACTCAGATTGAACTTAAAGATGCTATGGCGAGCCAGCTATCAAATATACATAATTTAAATAACGTTTTAATTGATTTTGCGCAAGATATTTGGCTTCTGATCTCAAAAAATTATTTAAAACAAAATCTGAATGCTGATGAGGTTGGGTCCTCAACTATGCCGCATAAAGTTAATCCCATAGATTTTGAAAATGCTGAAGGAAACCTTTCTATCGCAAATGGCTTACTTATAGCTTTAAAAAATAAAATTCAAATATCTAGATTACAGAGAGACTTATCAGATTCAACAGTTTTAAGAAACATTGGCTCATTATTTGCATATATTGTTATCAGCCTTAATTCTTTAAAAAAAGGTATTGCTAAAATTGAACCTAACAAAGATATAATCTTTAAAGATTTAGATAATAGTTGGGAAATTTTGACTGAAGCTATTCAAACTTTACTAAGAAAAAATGGCATAGATGATAGTTATGCAAAAATAAAATCCATTTCTCGTGGAAAAAAGCTTGATTATCATTCCTACATAAAGATAATTAACGATCTAAAAATAAATAAAGCAGACAAGGAACTTCTTTTAAGCCTTACCCCAAGAAAATATATTGGACTGGCAGATAAATTGGCTAAATCTTCTTTTAAATCCTAAGGGGAAAAATATGTTTGATTATAAAAAAACCGTTAAAGAGTATGAGGATCTAAAGAAAAAAAATCCTAATATTTATAAAAATATTAATCCGGTTTCTGCCGCAAGAATGAGGCTGCAGAACAGATTTCATACGGGCCTAGATATTGCTCAGTATACTGCTGACATTATGCATGCTGATATGGAAGAGTACGATAAAGATTCTGGTATTTATACCCAGTCTCTAGGATGTTGGCATGGTTTTACTGCACAACAAATGATGATGGAAATCAAACGTTCCCACACTACAACTTCTAAGAGATATGTATATTTAAGTGGTTGGATGATTGCTGCGTTAAGATCTGAATTCGGCCCTCTTCCTGATCAAAGTATGCATGAAAAAACTGCGGTACCTAATTTGATTAAAGAAATTTATACCTTCTTAAAAAGAGCTGACTCTGTTCAACTACAACATTTATTTAATGAATTGGATGAAGCTGAGGCAGCTGGAAACAAAACCGAGGATATTATTAAAAAAATTGATAATTTTGAAACTCACGTTGTCCCTATTATTGCTGATATTGATGCAGGATTCGGAAACGAAGAAGCAACTTATTTACTTGCAAAAAAGATGATCCAAGCAGGCGCTTGTGCTATCCAAATTGAAAATCAAGTTTCCGATGAAAAGCAATGTGGTCATCAAGATGGAAAAGTAACTGTTCCGCATGAAGATTTTTTATCAAAAATAAATGCTGTTAGATATGCTTTCTTAGAATTAGGTATTAAAAATGGAATCATCGTTGCAAGAACTGATTCTTTGGGTGCCGGGTTAACCCAAAAAGTTCCAGTTTCTAAACAAACAGGAGACCTTGCTGATCAATACAACAGCTTTCTAGAATCTAATGAAATAAATGATCTAAGTGAATTGGAAGACAATGATGTAACTATTCATCAAGGGGGAAAACTGGTTCAACCAGTAAGACTGCCTAATGGTTTGTATCAATTTAAAAAAGATACCGGGTTTGATCGTGTAGTTCTCGATTGCATTACTAGTCTTGAAAATGGTGCAGATCTTTTATGGATTGAAACTGAAAAGCCAAACGTAGAACAAATCGCTGAAATGGTTTCCGCGATTAGAAAAAAACAGCCCCAGGCAAAACTTGTTTACAATAATTCTCCTTCCTTCAATTGGACTTTATCTTTTAGAGAACAGGTATATCAAGATTGGGTAGAAGCTGGAAAAGATATTTCTAAATATCCTGATCCTGCAAAGAACCCAAAAGGATTGATGGATGAAAAATTTGACGAGTCAGAGCTTGCTCTTGAAGCTGATAAGCTAATTCAAAATTTTCAAAAAGATGCTTCTAGAGAGGCTGGAATATTTCATCACTTGATTACTCTACCAACTTATCACGAAACGGCTTTAGGTACTTCAGTGCTATCCGAAGGATACTTTGGAGACAAAGGTATGTTGGCTTACGTCAAAGAAATTCAAAGACAAGAGATTAGACGAGACATGTCTTCTGTTAAACATCAGGACTTAGCGGGTTCTACTGTTGGCGATACTCACAAGGAATATTTCTCTGGAGACAATGCCCTTAAAGCTGGCGGTGAAGATAATACGATGAATCAGTTTTAGTCGGCTGTTTTACCGCAAACTTTACAAGTATCACCTTTTTCTAAATAAATTCCTCCACAGCTTGGCTGGAGGGGTTTATTTTTAAGTATTAAACCGATAGACATCCCCGCTATAGAAAGAATGATTATAAATATTGCTAATAAGGCAGTAATCATGAATTTATTGTATCAATTCATTCCATCGTTTTGACTCATAAGATAGTATTTTTTTATTATCTTTGTATATAAGTAACGCAGGAATATCATTATCGATTATATTTTTTTTAATAAGACTTATTTTTCCCATAGCAAATAATCCTGTTGCTAAGGCATCAGCATAGGCAGTTGATTTTTTATCTATGACTGAAATTGAAAGTATATTTTCATCTATTTTATCTCCTTCAATTCCAAAGATGTGTCCTGGATTTCTATAATTTCCTGAAGTTGCAATTGAGAGATTTTGTCTAAATTCAAAGAATTTAAATACGCCTTTTTTTGAAGATGAAGGATTCTCAATACCAATTTTCCAAAATTTGTTATTTTTCAATCCTTCTGCTCTTATTTCTCCTCCGATATTGATAAAAAAGTTTTTAATTTTCAATTCAATTAATCTTGAAGCAATTACGTCAACCGCATAACCTTTTGCAACGGCATTAAAGTAGTCATAATTTTCAAATAAAATAAATCCTTTGATTTTTTTATTTGCTTTTGTAGAGACTCTTATAACATCTTGAAAATAATTTTTAATTTTATCTTCAAATAAACCAATACTTTTATTGTCTCTCTTTAAGGATACATAAGAATCGTTTTTATATAATGAACAACATTCGTTTATGGAAATGAAAATATTACTCAATTCATCACTTATTTTATTTAGATCGTTTTGAGAATTTTCAAATTTTATATCGTAAAAAGTACCAAAGGCCTGACCAGAAATAGAAAGTATTTTTTTATCTTCAGAACAAGCTCCTAAAAAAAGAAGAAAGATTAAAAGATTTTTTTTAAAGATATTAGCTACCAAAATCATCAAACATTATATTTTCTGGTTCCACACCCAGACTATCAAGCATTTTAAATGCTGCTGACATCATCATAGGCGGACCACAAAGATAATATTCACAATCTTCTGGTGAGGAATGGTGTTGAAGGTATTCATCATATAAGACATGACTGATAAAACCCTTTAAGCCATCCCAGTTATCTTCAGGCAAAGGATCAGATAAGGCTGCATGCCAGGAAAAATTTTCGAAATCTTTTGCCAATTTATCGAATTCCTCAACATAAAACATTTCCTTCATACTCCTTGCTCCATACCAGAAACTAATTTTTCTTGAAGAGTTAATTGTTAATAGTTGATCGAAGATATGAGATCTCATGGGCGCCATACCAGCCCCTCCTCCAATAAACACCATTTCGGCATCAGTTTTTTTAGCTTTAAATTCTCCAAATGGACCGAAAATAGTTAATTTGTCTCCAGGTTTCAGATTAAATAAATAAGATGACGCTTCTCCAGGAGGAACTGACGTTCCTGGAGGTGGCGAGGCTATTCTAATATTAAACTTCATAATTCCTTTTTCCTCGGGATAATTTGCCATTGAATAAGCTCTGATTACTTCCTCTTTTACTTTTGAGACATTATCAAATACCTGAAATCTATCCCAATCAGATTTATATTCTTCCTGAATATAGAAATCTTTGTAATCAGCTTGATATGGAGGAATCTCCATTTGCACATAACCGCCAGCCTCAAAACCTACATCTTCACCCTCAGGAAGTTCAAGGACTAATTCCTTGATAAATGTAGCTACATTATCGTTAGACTTAACTGTGGTTTCCCATTTTTTAACACCAAAAACCTCATCAGGTATGGTTATTTTCATATCGCTTTTTACAGGAACTTGACAAGAAAGACGCCAAAAATCTTTTTTTTCTTTATTATTAAAATGACTTTCTTCGGTAGATAAAATTGAACCGCCCCCATCGAATACTTGGCAACGACATTGTGAGCAAGTACCACCACCTCCACAAGCTGAAGATAAGAAAAGGTTATTTTCTGCTAAAGTTTGTAAAAGCTTTCCACCAGCTGGCACAGTAATTTTTTGCGTTGGATCATCATTAATCTCAATAGTTACATCACCTGTGCTAACTAATTGAGATCTGGCCAGAAGAATGATGGCAACCATTACATTTACAATTATCGTAAATGACAAAATTCCTAAAAATATTTCGCTAAACACTAGAGAATAATGCCTCCAAAAGACATAAAACCAAAGCTCATCAAACCAACAATTATAAAAGTAGAACCTAGCCCCTGAAGACCTTCTGGCATATCACTGTATTTCAATTTTTCTCTTATTCCGGCAAGAATTGTGATTGCCAAGGCCCAACCAACTCCAGCTCCTAAACCATAGGCTACACTTTCTCCAAAGTATAAGTCTTTTTCTACCATGAAAAGTGATGCACCTAAGATTGCACAATTAACAGTTATGAGAGGGAGAAAAATACCTAATGCGTTATAAAGAACAGGAACGTATTTATCTAGAAACATTTCTAATATTTGAACACATGCAGCGATCACACCAATATAGCTAATCAAGCCTACAAAACTTAAATCAACATCAGATAGACCAGCCCATGCAAGTGCCCCATCTCTCAAAATGTAGTTATAGATCAAGTTATTGATGGGAACCGTTATTGCTAAAACAACTATTACAGCAATTCCTAAACCAATTGCTGCTTCAATTTTTTTTGATATAGCGATGAAAGTACACATTCCTAAGAATACAGATAGAGCTAAGTTTTCAATAAAAATTGCATTGATAAAAATATTTAAATAGTTTTCAATCATGACGCCGCCTTGGATGAAGGTGTCGGCGGAGGATTCGGTATTATCTCAGGAGAATTCTGAGACATTTTAAATTCAGGTTCTTCAATTTGATCTTTTTGCCATGCTCTAAGAGCCCAAATAATTAAACCAATTAATATGAAGGAAACAGGAGGTAAAAGAAAAAAGTTATTAGGGACATACCAACCCCCATTTTGTACCAAAGGAAAAATTTCGTACTCTAAAATAGTTCCAGTTCCAAATAATTCTCTGATTGTGCCAAGAATGATTAATATGACGCTATAACCTAATCCATTACCAAATCCATCGAGAAAGGATACTGCTGGAGGATTTTGCATTGCAAAAGCCTCAGCTCTTCCCATGACAATACAATTGGTGATTATTAAGCCGACAAATACTGATAAAGTCTTACTTGTTTCATAATCATAAGCTTTTAATGCTTGATCAACCAAGATAACTAAAGATGAAATAATTGTCATTTGTACGATAATTCTTATATTTGACGGAGTAATATTCCTAATCATGGAAATAAAGAAATTAGATAAACTGACTGTAACTGTTAAAGCTACACACATAATTAAAGTTGGATAAAGTTTGCTTGTAACTGCCAATGCAGAGCAGATACCAAGCATCTGCAAGGCAATTGGATTTTCCTTGAATACAGGTCGAAATAATATCTCAGAATATTTAGACATCTATTTTCTGTAAGTTATTAATAAAATTTAAGAAACCATCATTACCCATCCAATAAGCAATCAAATTACTTACTCCATTACAAGTCAGGGTTGCACCAGACAATCCATCAATCTCGTAAAAGAAGTTACTACTTGTTTCTGAAACACTTCCTTTGATTACTTTAAGAGAAACCTCTCCGTCTTCTTGATATATTTTTTTACCTTTCCATAAGGCTTTCCACTTGGGATTATCAATTTCAGCACCAAGCCCAGGTGTTTCTTTATGTTCGTAAAACTCTAATCCGGCAACGGTATTGAAATCTCCTTCTATAGCTAAGTAACCATATAAGATCCCCCATAGACCATATCCTCTTACCGGTAAAATTAAAGTATTTATTTCGTTATCTTTATATTCAATATATATCTTTGAGTATTTCTCCCTTTTTTTTATTGAAGCTATATCTTCTGCTGCTGATAAAAACTTATATTTCCCATCCTCTCTGAGTTCTTTTGCCAATTCATAAGTATCTGGATTTATGTTTACAATCTCACCCTTATCTAAATCTATGATTAAAGTTTTTATATTAGACATGGCACTATCTACAGAACCATAAACCTTCTCTAAACCAGCAGATGAAACAATCTTTTTTTGCATATCTAAGATGACATTATTTTCTTGAACAGATCTTAGCTGAATGGCAATAAGCGAAATAATTGCGCTACATAATAAACAAAGGCCAATTCCGACAAAAGTTATATTCAAGGTGCTGTCTTTATTTATCTTAGGCATTTTGAAGAGCTGTTCTTTTTTTAATATTGTTTTGAACCACAAAGTGATCAATCAGAGGTGCTAGTAAGTTTCCAAACAAGATTGCAAGCATCATTCCTTCAGGAAAAGCAGGATTTAAGACTCGAATTAAAATTACCATGATACCAATGACAATTCCGTAAACCCATCTCCCAGCATTAGTATGAGATCCAGAAACTGGTTCAGTAGCCATGAATACCATTCCAAAAGCATAACCTCCAATTACCATGTGCCACCAAAAAGGCATGGAAAACATAGGATTAGTCTCGCTTCCAAAAAAATTAAATAAATAACTTGTAAAGATTGTTCCAATTGCTATTCCGAGAACTATTCTCCATGAGGCAACTTTTGTATAAAGAAGAATAGCTAAGCCGATTAAAATAGCTAAAGTAGAAGTTTCTCCTATGGAACCTGGAATGAAACCAAGGAAAGCATTATTCCAAGTGTAGGCTAGACTTTGATAACCATCCTGAGCTGCTGATCCTAAAATAGTAGCTGCTGTATAACCATCGACTGCAATCCAAGACATATCTCCAGACCAAGATGCAGGATAAGCAAAATATAAAAAAGCTCTTCCTGTGAGAGCTGGATTTAAAAAGTTCTTTCCTGTGCCGCCGAAAATTTCTTTACCTATTACCAATCCTACTGCAATACCTAGGGCACATTGCCAAAGAGGCGCATTAGGCGGGCAGGATAAAGAAAACAATACTGTTGTCACAAAAGCTCCTTCACTTACTTCATGTCTTCTTATAAGGGCAAAAATTAATTCGCACCCTATTCCGACTGCAAAAACCACAACGTATATTGGTATAAAGTAAATAGCTCCATAAACCAAACAATCCATAAAGCTATTTGGGTTGAGCGAAGTAAAGAAAGTAATTAATGGCCAGTGCCAGTCTTTTTCAAAAGCAGTATTTGCAAGGGTTAGTTGCTCAATTGCATTAAGTGATTGATATCCGAGATTATACATTCCTGCAAACATTGTCGGAAAAGTTGCAAGCCACACAACAACCATAATCCTTTGGATATCTGAACCATCTCTAACATGTGTTAAGCCCTTTGTTCTTTTATCAGACGAGTAAAAAAGATTTTCAATAACATCAAATATTGGAAAATAATAGGATAGACCTCCTTTTCCTTGAAAAGAAGGTTTGATTTTATCAAGAAAATTTCTTAACGGATCTTTCATCTCTAAGATATAAATTCAATTTTAATGATTTCAACGAGCCAGTTTAGTTTTTAGAAGATATTCTTCTATATTATGCTTTTATCCATCCTTCTCTATTTTTTCTAAAATCTTTCTAAGGATTAATCCATAATCATATTTACTTGGACAACTATAAGTGCAAAGTGCTAGATCTTCTTCGTCCAATTCCAATACACCCAGACTTTGAGCCAATTCCGTATCATCAGTGACGATGGCCTTAAGGAGTTGCGTAATCATTAAATCCATAGGAAAAATATCTTCATAGATACCTACTGGCACAATTGCTCTAAAGCCACCATTTAAAGCTGATGTGAGGTTGTATTTATAGTTTTTTATAGCTGAAGCAAAAAACATTCTCAATGATGAATGTTTCTTTATTTCAGGTCTTAACCAATTTAAAAATTCTCGATCATCTTGATTAGCTTCTCTTATAACAGTTAGCTGATTGGAGAAACTTGATAAATAGGCCAATGGTCCTTCGCATATGTGACCACATAAAACAGATCCGGAAATTAGTCTATTATCACCTTCTACTAGCTTTCCGGCTGTAAGCTCTTTCACACAAGCCCCAAAGTCTGTCAATAAAATTTCTGGATTGAATACTTGAGGCCCAGAAATAGATATATATTTTTCGTTGGATTGGAAACCTGTAAGAACGGTTTTTCCAATTTTTATTAATTCTTGATATCCAATAGTCCAAATTTGGTTAGTCAATGAAGCTGGAGAGATTTTATGAATTTGTGTTCCTACAAGACCTATCGGATGTGGACCTGAAAAAGTATGGTACTTAATCTTTTCAGATTTATATAGATCTAAAGTGTTTTCTTCAGGAATACCTATATGAATTCCCTCTTTAGGAAGATAAGAAATAATTTCTAAACCTTTATTTAAAGCTTCAAGATTTTCTCTCAGAGCTAACATTGGCTCAAAAGACAAAGGATTTGAATCTATTAGCGAAATAAATATATTATTTGGCAAGGAACCAACCAAAGGAACTTTAGAAAAAGGTCTAGTTCTAAAAAGACCCAGCAAGCCAAACTTATTTAAGAAATTTAAAATTTGGTCATTACTATTATCAAATGTAGTATCAACTTCAAAAGTGACTTCGTCACTAGTTTTTTCTATTACCATTGATAGAAAAGACCTTCTATCACCTCTATTAATTTCTGAAATCTTTCCATTCACAGGCGATAAATGAAAGTACCCAGGATTTTTTTTATCTTCAAAGAGCTTTTCTCCCTGTATTACTTTCTGTCCTTCAGACACAAACATAGTTGGCTTTATGCCATGAAAATCTTTTCCTAAAATAGCTATTCTGGAAGTAGAATTTTTTATTTCTGGTAGAACTTGATGATTTATTTCTCCATCAAGAGATAAGCTCAATCCCTTATTAATCTTGATAGTCATCTTATAAAAATAACGGCAATCGCAGGTACTTAATACCAGCCATTTTCTTCAGGACTCGAAGTAATTGGACACAGTAACCTAGTTCATTATCGTACCAAGCATAAATAACAACATTTTTTTTGTTACAAATTGTTGCCTGTGAATCTACAACACACCCAAACCTGCTTCCAATAATATCTGATGAAACAATTTCAGGAGAATTTGTATAATCAATCTGATCTTTATAAATACTATGAAAAGCTGTTTTTCTTAAAAAATCATTAAGTTCTTCAGAAGTTGATTCGTTTTCAAGATGAAGATTTAAAATTGCCATAGATACATTTGGAGTTGGAACTCTTATGGCATTTGCAGATAGTTTTCCTTCTAATTCTGGTAGAACTTGAGATACAGCTTTGGCAGCACCAGTTTCTGTCAAAACCATATTCAAAGCCGCACTTCTACCACGGCGAGCTTTATCATGATAATTATCAATTAGATTTTGATCATTAGTATAAGAATGAACTGTTTCTACATGACCATTATCGATGCCATACTCCTCAGAAATCGCTCTTAACAGAGGAACGATTGCGTTTGTAGTACAAGAAGCAGCTCCTAGGATTTCATCCTTATCTGTAATATCTTTATGGTTAACACCGTACACTATATTTTTTAATTCTCCTTTAGTAGGAGCTGTAAGCAAAACTTTTGAAATTCCTTCGGACTTTAGATGCTTAGAAAGACCTTGCTTATCACGATAAACACCTGTGTTGTCTATTAAAATTGCTTTATCAATTTTATGTTTGGAGTAATCAATTTCATCTGGACTATTAGCATAGATAAACTTCACTGGATTACCATTCATAACAAGAGTATTGGATTCTTCATCTACTCTGATTGTTCCCTTAAAAGGACCATGAACAGAATCTCTTCTCATTAACTCAGCTCTCTTATACAAATCTTCCGATTTTGACTGTCTAACTACCACTGCTTTCAATGAGAAAGTTTCACCAGCACCTGTATCCTCAAGTATTAATCTTGTTATGAGCCTACCTATTCTTCCAAAGCCAAACAGGACTACGTCCTGTGGTTTTTTTAATACAGGAGTATGATTTCCAATGGCTTTATTCACTTGATCATTAACAAACTCGTCAATATTCTGTCCATGATCATCAAACATAAAAGCTGCAGCTAAAATACCAATATCTATTTGTGCTGGACCCAAATCGAGCTTGTCTAAACTAGCTAAAATCATAGAAGTCTCGTACTCACTTAGTTCGTTTTCCTCAACCTCTCTAACTGCTCTATGAGCCTGCATTATTTCTATAACAGAAAGAGAAATAAGAGGATTTCCGTAAAGCAGAATTCTAACGTTTTTATCTCTATGAAATTTACCAATGATCGGGATCATTGATTCAACAAGGGACTGTCTTTCAATCCAGTTTTCTAGATAATTATCTGGTTTAGCTCTATCCCTCTTATCAGGATTAGAGTCAGATTTCATTACTGTCATTTTTTACAAAGCAGAATATCTTTTTAGGTGATAATCAGTATTTCCAAAAATTGCTCTTATTGTCGTAAGGCGTTTGAAGTAATGGCCGATATTAGTTTCGTCAGTAACACCCATTCCTCCGTGGAGTTGTACTGATTCCTCTCCAACATGCTTAGATGCAATACCAACTTGATATTTCAAAGCTGAAACTGCCTTCTTAGCATCATCTGACTTATCTGTTAGCTTTGCAGCGCACATTAACAATAAAGATTTTGTTTGTTCGTAGGCCATGAAAGTATCTACCATTCTGTGTTGTAGTGCTTGAAATGAGCTCAGAGTCTCGCCAAATTGTTCTCTTGTCTTGGTGTATTCTAAGGTTATTTCATTCATTTTTTCCATAATCCCAACTGCTTCAGCTGAAATAGCTAATGTTGCCATATCAACAACTTCTTCAAGTGCTGAAAAAGCTTCACCTTCACTACCCAACAAGGAAGTCGCAGGTATAGAAACATTTTCAAGCGTAATCTCTGAAGCTTTAGACCCATCAACATTTGAATAGTTTCTAGAAGATAAACCTTTTTCGGATGGAGTAATTACAAATAAAGATAAACCTTCTTTATCAAGCTGATTACCAGATGTTCTCGCTACTACGATAATGTTGTTTGAAGGTGGACCGTTCATAACTACAGCTTTATAACCATCAAGAATGTAATTATCACCGTCTTTTTTTGCAGATGTAATAACGTCATTTAAATCAAACCTACTTTGCGGCTCAGAAAACGCTACAGACATTTGAATTTCACCGGAAATAATTTTTGGCAAAAGTTCTGATTTTTGGTGATCTGAACCCAATCTACTAATTAAGCCACCTGCAAGAACGATGTTTGGGATATAAGGCTCGACGACCAAACCTCTCCCGAGAGATTCCATAATGACCATTAGGTCAATTGGTCCGCCGTTATAACCACCATCTTCCTCTGAAAAAGGCATACCTAACCATCCGAGGTCTGCAAAGGTTTTCCAAAAATCTGAGCTATAGCCCAAATCAGTCTTAATATTTTTTTGTCTGATATCAAAAAGATAGTCTTTATCTACAAATGTAGTAATACTATCTTTCAGCAGTTGCTGTTCTTCAGATAATGAAAAATCCATCTAAATACCTAGAACAGCTTTAGCAATAACATTCCTTTGAATTTCATTACTTCCACCATAAATAGAAACTTTTCTATAGTTTAGATAATGCGGCATTACATTTGCAGCAAAATCAGGACCAATTCTT
>CABXRO010000012.1 GCA_902514645.1 uncultured SAR86 cluster bacterium | reverse complement strand
AAGAATAAAAATTGTCGTAAAATTTTACTCTTACCTTTGTTTCCTCAATATTCTGCAGTCACTGCTGCAACTATATTCGACAAGGTGAGCGGGGTTCTTTCAAAATGGCGATGGGTACCTAGTTTGCATTTTGTAAGCGGTTATCACGATAACTCTGATTATATAAACGCATTAGCAAAAACTATTAAAACTCATGAATTCTATGGAAAACAGGATAAGGTAGTTTTTTCTTATCATGGCATTCCTAAAAAATACTTTGACGAAGGAGATCCTTATCACTGTTTTTGTCAGAAGACTTCTCGTTTAGTTGGAGAAGCTCTAGGTCTTGAAGAGGATCAGTACGTCACAAGTTTTCAATCAAGATTGGCAGCAGCTGGAAGAGAGTGGTTAAAGCCCTATACAAGCGAATTGATGGAAAAATTACCTAAAGAAGGCACTAAAAAAATCTTAATTTTATCGCCCGGGTTCAGTATGGATTGTTTAGAAACTATAGAAGAGATTGATGAAGAGAATAAAGAAATATTCTTAGAATCTGGAGGGGAGGCTTTTCACTACATCGCCTGCTTAAATGACAGTGATGAGCATGTTGAAGCTATCAATAAATTAATTACCAATAAAATATCCCAACTATGACAAGAAGTTTAGACGAAAAAAAAGACTTAGCCTCTAAATGGTTTAGATCTTTGAGAGATCAATTTTGATGTAAAAGAGGATAGATATGTTCCTCTAGAATTGACCATTGGTAACTTTTAAGTTTATTTGATTTTTCTAACTTATTTTTCGCTGAGGCAAAAGACAACAATGTCCATGGTCCACCAATGAAGCCAATCATCGACTTATCTTTCGGAAGTAGCTCCATTGTTCTTTCTATTGCCTCTCCTTGAAATTCTAGAGAAGAAATGGGATTTTTGTTGGTAAAGATTTTTGTGACATTTTTCTCCGATAAATTTTCTTTAAATATTGGACCTGGATCGTAAATCAAATCCATGCCCAAAGATTCCAAGGGAAAAAGAATGTCGCTAAACAAAATAGCCACATCAAAGTCGAATTCTTCTATTGGGCCCAATGCAGTTTGAGCAGACAAAGCTGGACTTTTACAGAGCTCAACAAAAGAATAAGATTTCTTAAGATTTTGATAATGATCATGATATCTGCCAGCTTGGCGCATAAACCAGATTGGCGGAATTTCCTGAGGAACCCGATTCAAAGCATTTTTAAACCTAGAGTTAGGCATATTGAGAATTATAGATTTTTTGCTATCTCTTTTGCGGCATAAGTTAAGATGCAATCCGCACCAGCTCGTTTAAAAGAAAGAAGCGATTCAAACATTACTTCCTCGCTCAGCCAGTTTTTTTCGATTGCTGCTTTCAACATAGCGTATTCTCCGCTTACTTGATACACAAAAGTGGGCATCTGAAATGTTTCTTTTACTGCCTTTACAACATCAAGATAAGGCATAGCTGGTTTTACCATTACAATGTCAGCGCCCTCATTTATATCCAAGGCAACCTCATGAAGCGCTTCATCAATGTTTGCTACAGCCATTTGATAAGTATCTTTTGTTTTATTACCAAAAAATTTTGCAGATTCTACCGCATCCTTAAAAGGACCATAGAACTTTGAACTGTATTTTGCAGAGTAAGCTAAAATCATAGTATTTTTAAAATCCTTTTGTTCTAGAGTTTTTCTTATAACCCCAATTCTGCCGTCCATCATGTCAGAAGGAGCAATGATGTCTGTGCCTGCTTGAGCTAGCTTCAGTGCCTGATCTTCTAGAATTTTGAGCGTCTCATCATTATCAACATCGCCATCTGAATTTAATACGCCATCATGTCCATGATTTGTGTAAGGATCTAATGCAACGTCTGCAATGACTAACATCTCAGGAAACTTTTGCTTTATTATCCTAATGATATTATTGAGAAAATTATTTTCATTGACTGACTCTAAACCCTTTTCGTCTTTTTTATCTTCATCAATTACAGGAAATATTGCTACTGCTTTAATGCCTAAGTTCATAAGCTCTTCAATTTCCTTGATAACACTTTTTTCTGAATGTCTAAAAATTCCAGTGAGGGATTTTATTTCTTCTTTATCTTTTAGAGATTCTTTTACAAAAATTGGTTGAATCAAATCATCGATAGATAATTTGCTTTCCGCAATAAGATCTCTGATAGATTTATTCGATCTAATTCTTCTTAACCTTGTAAGAGGATATTTTCTTTTAAAATTTGCCATAACACGTAAATAGGTGCGTAGCTTACTTTGCTTCTTTTACTTTTTCCAGCCAGTCTTCATAGTTTAAAAATGGCTTTATTTTATTTGGATATAATTTATTTAACTCATCAAAGGTCTTGCCCAAGCCACAAGAATGTTCTGCATATTCAATGCTTGGAAATCTTTTCAGCGCTTCCCTAAAAGAACTAATAGACATCCAATAAAAATGAGAGTATCGCGTTAGGTCTCCTATATCTTTTTTTGGAACTAGTTTGTATGTTGCCAAAAGTTTTTTATCTTTCGGATCTGAATCTTCGTGAGAAACAAGAAACCAGTTAACCTTTTTAAAAAATGAACTGGGTTTAGATTGTTCCTCTCCTAAACTATCCGAAGAACCGTTTACCCAAACTCCTTTCTTAGCTAATTTGAACCAATTTTCAATACCGCTCGTCCAAACAATATTAGAATAATCAATTGAAGTACCCTTTTCTATTGAACTTGCTCTGGATATATACAAACCAGAATTTTTCATAGTCTCAATTTCTTTTGTACCTTCTTTAATTTTTGAACGTTTAAAAAAATTAAAATCCTTTTTCAATTTTGGGAAGAAGTCATTTACAGGATTTTTGAATCTTGTCAGTTCTCTTTTGAAAGGTACTAAAGACCTATTATTAATTAACTCATTTTCTGGGGTTAAACCTTTTTCCGTAATTATTTTTCCTAAAGGATGATTTTCTATGCTGACTCCAATTTTTTGATGACAACCTCCGCCAAATTTTTTTAGTTTTTTTCTTTCGGTTTCTACATCTTTAAAAACATCTAAGTTATTGATTTTACTGATTAATTCTATGATTTTTGAGTTTCCAGATTTTACCTCAATGGCTAATGCTCCTTGACCAGGAGCACATGGATTTTGTGAAGATGGAATTACCATCCATAAGAATTTTTTTAGATCATTTTTAAGAGAATTTAATTCAGTCGTACTTTCCGTCTTTGGAAATAGCAACCTGTCTAGAGCCGCTTTAGCTAAAACCAAACCATCGGCATCTGAATTCATCAGCTTAAGGAATCTGGTAAGAATATTTCCTCTGATATCACTAAAACGCAAAGAAGAAATTTCCAAGGGTAGTGCTTTTTTTAAAAAATTTGATAAATTTTCTTGCCTTCTAGGAGATGAAGTGAAGATGTTAATGCTTTTCTTTTTTAGAGAATCTTTTTTAAAAATCAAAACGTCTCTAGAGTCCGCTCTATTTATAGTTGCAGCTATTTCTGTTCCTTGCTCTAGATCTACTGGAAGATCTTTCCAGGAATGTACTGCAATATCAGCCTGTCCGGAAAGTAGTTCTTCTCTGATATCTGATGTAAAGACTCCTATTTCAGGCATTTTGTGTAGAGGGGTGGTAAGGTCTATATCACCCGAAGTGTCTTTGGTTTTGAAAGCTATTTTTAGTGATGGAAATTTTTTTCCAATTTCTTCAGCAACTTCTACAGCCTGTAATTTGGCAAGAGTGCTTTTTCTTGAAATTATTCTAAGCTCATCCATTATAACCAATCCTTATAAACAACTATATTATTATAATCCCATCTAGATAATTATTCAGTTTCAAGAGTTTTAAGTCTATAGTAATCACCATATTCCAGACGGAGATGAGATGAATTACAAAAAATATTTTTCCGATGAGCTGACTTCATTGAAGTCTCAAGGACTTTATAGGAAATTTAGAGAGATCAATAGGGATAAAAAACACTTCCCAAAAGCAACAGAAAGATTCGAGGGTAATGAGAGACCAGTGGAAGTTTGGTGTAGCAACGATTACTTAAATTTGAGTCAACATCCAGAAGTTATTGAAAAGTCGATCGAAGTAATCCAAGAATTAGGTACTGGTTCTGGAGGTACAAGAAACATTTCAGGTACATCTTCTTACCATGCTGATTTAGAAAGAGAGCTAGCTAATTTACACAACAAAGAAGCAAGCTTAATTTTTCCTTCAGCTTACACCGCAAATCAATCTACTCTTTGGACGCTTTGTAAAAAATTAGAGGGTGTTGAGGTTTTTTCAGACGAGCTTAATCATGCTTCCATGATTCAGGGCATCAAGAATGCTAATGTTCCTTGTCACATATTCCGACACAATGATGTTAGTCATCTAAGAGAACTTTTGAACACTTCTAATGCAAGTGTTCCAAAAATCATAGTTTTAGAGTCTCTTTATTCAATGGAAGGTCTCAGATCTCCCTTGAAACAAATTGTTTCTCTTGCGAAGGAGTTCAATGCACTTACTTATTTAGATGAGGTTCACTCTGTTGGTCTATACGGGTCAGAAGGAAGAGGAATTGCTAACGAACAAAATGTTGCTGATGACATTGACATTATAAACGGAACTTTATCTAAGGCTTTTGGTCAAATGGGCGGGTATGTGGCCGCAAGTTCGGACATAATAGATTTCATAAGAAGCTTTGCACCTGGTTTTATTTTTACTTCGTCCGCAAATCCAAGTATTGCAGCGGCTTCAATCAAGGCCATAGAGATTGCAAAAAAATCAGAAAATCTTCGTGAAGATATTAGAAAAAATTCAGATTTAATTCGAACAGGTTTAAGGGATTTGGAAATACCTCATCTTGATAATGATAGTCATATTATTCCGATTCACTTGGAGGATCCTAGGTTATGTAAAGAAGCGGCAAATCTTCTCATTGAAGACTATGGAATTTACATTCAGCCTGTTTTTTATCCGACAGTTCCTAAAGGAGATGAAAGATTCAGAGTAACTATAACTCCTAAGCATCAAGCTGAAGACATAAATAGATTTTTATCTTCACTAGACAATGTTTGGAGCAAGCTTTCTTTGAGGAGGGAATCGTATAGTTCCCAAGAATTAAAACAAATAAGAAGAATTTATTGATTATAAAGACGAAATCCCGCTAAAAAGCGGGATTTCTTTCTCTCCAAAAAACTATTATTGATTTACTTAGGGGGAGATCTTTAGTAGATTTGCCATGAGATGAAATGAAAAGGCTTCTCTAAAAATCATCGTAGTATTCCAACTTTAGTCTTTTTCGAACTGGAGAGTGAGCAACCTGTCTTAAAAACATCTTCCTTAATGTTTCTTAGCTTTGACAGTTTGCTCATTTTTTTTGCTCTCCCAAAAAATTAATTAAAAACTTTTACTGTAAGAAAGTCTTAAATTAGCAGATTCACCAACTGTTACCTGATGAGTAGAATGAGAATAAGGATAATAATCTTCATTCGTTAAATTCTCGATATTAATTCTAATCGTATCAGTTTCACTTGGTGTAATTGACATAGCCATGTCAAATCTAGTGTAATCAGGTAGTTTAGGAGCTCCTGCGGAAGTGGAACTAATCCACTGCTCATCTTGATAAACAGCTCCAACACTTAGTGAGAACATGTCACTAGAGCGGTAAGTGTACCAAAGTGACCAAGTTAGCTCAGGTATCTCTTTCTGATCTGCTCCAGTATCGGTGTTTGTTGCATCCACTGAAGAAAGTGAGAAATCAATTGAGTTTGCATCATTAATTTGTCCACCAACAGTAAGTTCGATACCTTGAATGTCGAAATCTATGATTTCAGCACCACCGGTACCATCTGCCTGACCCCTTACAGTCTCCTGATCAAAATAAGATACTGCAAGATTAATGCCAGAATCAGTATTGTATTTGAATCCTAGCTCAGTATTTTCAAAGACGTCCGGTTCAGTAGCAGCTACGTTGTTTACAACACCGCTCCAGGCTTTGTACTGGTCACCTGATTTAGGTAAGAAAGATTCGCTGTAACTTAAGTAAAGCGACATATTTTCTTGTGGTTTGAAAATTAAGCCCAGACGTGGTGACGTAAGGCTATCTTTTCTTTGAAGAGTATCAGTTGCCGCTAAAGCTAAATATGTGGCGTTAAAAGAAGTTCCAGTTTCATCAGGACGATGTTTAGTGATTGTTGTATCAACTTCTTCGTAACGTGCTCCCAAAATCATTTGCCATTGATCAGCAAGATCTATGTCAGCGGTAATGAAGATTGATTCAACTTTAATTTCTGTTGAACTTTTGACTTTAACATCTGTAGTGAAATCCAAAACAGTACGGTTTCCAAAAGCATCCACAGTGAAATCTCCTGGATTTGCTAAGTTAAAATTATTTCTAATTCCAGATGCTCCTAAAGTTGCACCAGCAGTTCCAGCAGTATCAGCCGCTTCATTGCTAAAGTGAGAATGATAACGTTCGTTATCGTTATCGGTATCAATAAGATCTAATCCAACGGTAAGAGTTGCTCGATCGAATGTGTTGACATTCGTTAGATTCAAAATAGAGGATTCTCTAAACGTTGTATCTCTATAACCTTCCACACAAGCTACAGTAGTTATGGTAGCGCTAGTCTCACATCCTGTGTTTCCATTTGTAACATCTTTTACGTAAATGTTTTGATACATTTTATTAAAGTTGTTACCCATTATTGCTAGATTGATTTTTCCGTTATCGGAATAGTTATGAACCAAGTTTGCTTTTAAAATAGTTCCTTCAGTTGTGTGAAGGTTTTTACTTGGATGTCCATAGACGACGTCTTTTAAAGATTCATTTACTAATGCTCCAGTAGTTGGAATACCTCTGTCGATAAATCTTTCATGATCTAAGTATTCTAATGAAATATTCAGCTCAGTTGCTTCATTGAGAGTAAACGTGAAAGTTGGATTTAAGCCATTACGCCTACCATCGTAAAGATCTCTGTGATTGGCTAATGTGTCTGAGTGAGCCATTAAACGAAATGCAATTGTATCGTTTAGTTGAAAGTTGGTATCAACAGCAAAATCATTAGCTGTAAAAGAGTCATAACCGAGATTCAGGTTTGTGAAAGTCTCACCAAGTACTGCTTTTTTCGATACTCTGTTAATCAGACCACCTTCACCACCTCTTCCGAAGAGAAGCGCGTTAGGCCCTTTAAGAACCTCGACTTGCTCAGCATTGTAAAGAGATCTGTAATACTGTACGTCATCTCTAAGGCCATCTTGGTAAAAACTAGAAGTAGTTCTAATACCTCGAATTACCATAGCGTCTCTATGTCCTTCACCTTGAGTTGAAGTTATCCCGGGAACATAACGAACTATGTCGCCGAGAGCTCTAAAGCCTTGGTTTAAAATATCTTCATCCGTGATGATTGATACAGACTGAGGCACGTTTAAAATTTGCGCCGGAGGTTTCATGGAGTTGACTTGGTCCTTAAAAAGAACGTTGCCTTTAACTTCAAGCTCCTCATCTTGTCCAAAGATTGCAGAAGTAGAAATAACTAGTGCAACCAAATAAATTGTTTTTTTCATAGGAAAAGTCTCCTTTTGTATAAGATTGTTGGGCAAATGATAATGATTATCATTTAGTATGTCAATGAGAATGATTATTATTTTTATTTGGTTATAAAGAAAGAATCAAATGGTAACTTCCTTAATTGAGCCTTTCTCTAATCTAAGGATGCGATCGCAAAATACTCTCGCCTCTTCAAGTTCGTGGGTAACAATAATGCAAGAAGTATTGGTTTTTTTGAATAAATCTTTAGCATCATTGCGTAAATCTTTTCTTAAATCGATATCTAAAGAACTAAACGGCTCATCCAATAGAACTGTTTTTGGCTCAGGTGCTAAGGCTCTTGCGATGGCAACCCTTTGTTGCTCTCCACCGGAAAGGGAATTTGGGTAAGATTGTTCAAACTTTTCAGCTTTAAGCAATCCCAAGTATTTTTTAGCTTGTGCTTCCTTTTCAATTTTATTCCCCTTAACTCCAAACTTCACATTTTCTAAAGAATTTAAATGGGGAAATAAAACTTTTTCTTGAAATACAAAACCAATGCCTCTTTGATGCGGCTGGATAAAAATATCTTTATTACTTAAAATCTGGCCGTAATACAAAATTTCACCGCTCTTTGGTTTTTCTAATCCAGCAATCAGTCTTAAGAGAGAACTCTTACCGATACCAGACGGCCCCAAGATTCCTAAAATTTCTCCTTCGGCTAATTCGAAACTTATATCAGTTAAAATTTCATTATCTTTTTTGAATTCAAAAAATAGTTTTTTAATAGTAAGAATTTCCTTCTTCATGTTTTGCCTGGTCTAGAGTCTCTGATTATGCGCGATAAAAAGAATATTGGAATCAAGCCAATTAAAACAATCAACATTGCTGGACTAGCTGCTTCATACATTCTTTCTTCAGAGGCATATATATATGTTGAGACTGCCAAAGTATCGAAGTTAAAGGGCCTTAGAATTAGAGTAGCAGGTAATTCCTTAATCACTTCTGAAATGACTAGTAATAAACTAGTAAGAATACTTGTTTTCAATAGAGGTATATGAATTTTATAGAAAATTGAAAATTTAGATCCATTTAAACTCAATGACACATCGTCAATTGAACTACTTATTCTTTGAAATCCCGATTCAATGGTGTTGTTGGCTAACGCATAAGCTTTTATCGTGTAAGCAACTATTAACCCTATTACAGATCCAACTATAGAAATTTTCAGAAAGTAGCTAACGAAATAATAATCCAGGAATGAAAAAAATTGAATAATTCCAACCGCTAGAACAAGTCCTGGTAAAGCATATCCCAACGCAAGGAACTGACTTGAAGATCTTAAAAAGAGGGAGTCATCAAATCTTTTTAAAAAATTTATAAATAAGGCAAACATTGTGCAAATTATCCCAGCTGTTATGCCCAACCAAATGGTATTGAAAAAACTATGGATTACATTTTCTGAGAAAAAGTTTTCTGAAGGAAAAAAAATCGCCCAATTAGTTAATTCAATGATCGGTAAAATGAAACCAATAAAAAGAGGTGTGAAGCAAAATAAAAAAGCATAAAAGCTTCTTAAGCCCTTGAGATTCTTTGAGTCTGTTTTCTTGAAGGTTGAATTAGCATAGGTATAGGACATCTTGTTTCGTTCTGATCTTTCCAAAACAACAAAAAAAGCAATAAAAATTAACAATAAGCTAGAAAGCTGCATCGCGGTATTTAAATCATACATACCAAACCAAGTTCTAAAAATTCCAATAGTGAAAGTTTGAACTGCGAAATGCTCCACTGCTCCAAAATCAGAAATAGTCTCCATGATAACCAAAGCAAGCCCAGCAATTAAGGCAGGCCTAGTTAGTGGAACAGCTAATTTATAAAATAACGACCAAGAGTTAAAACCTAATAATTTTCCTGCTTCCATAAGACTTCTAGATTGGTTTAAAAATGCCATTCTAGTTGTGAGATAAATGTAAGGATAAAGCGTAAAAGAAAAAACTATTATTGCTCCGTATATGTTCCTAACACTTGGAAAGAATATGTAATTATCTTTAGTATCAAATATATTTTTTATAATTTCGTTTAACGTTCCATATGAATCAAAAAGCCCAGTAAAAGTGTAAGCCAAAATATATGGCGGAACCGCTAAAGGTAAAATAATAGCCCATTCAAGCCAAGCTTTGTTCATGAAATTATAATTTGTTATTAGCCAAGCCGAGCCTACTCCTAAAACAGTAGACAACATGGAAACTCCTAAAATTAGAAAGAATGAATTTAGAAGGTACTTGGAAAGGACGTAATTATATAAGTGATTCCAGTTTGCATTATATTCGCCAAATAAGCTGATTAAGATAAAGAAAATCGGAGCTAAAAGAATTAGCACAAAAATTATTATTAAGGGCTGCCATAAGCTTTTTAAAGAAAAATTAATTAGGCTCATCTGCCTATTTTGAAGGCATAAGGATAAATTTCAAAAATTTCTTATTGCCAGCCAACTCTATCCATTAGCTTTACTGCTGCTGAATTAAATTCCCCATACTTATAAACGTCTGTAACATCCTCTTTGAAATTTAGCCCAAATTGAGATATTAAATCGCTAGGCTTTACGTTTTTGTTAATTGGATATTCATAGGTATTTTCAACCAAATGTTTTTGAGCTGTTTCTGAAAGCATAAATTCCAAAAATTTGATTGCGTTATTGTAATTTTTTGAAGATTTAATAATCCCTGCGCCACTAATATTTATATGCGCTCCAGCTTTATTTTGTGACGGAAAGAGAATCTTTACTTTTTTAGCGGCACTTAACTGTTTTTCACCTTTCTTGCCAGAAAGCATGAGACCCAAATAATAACTATTAGCAATCGCTAGATCTGCTTCGTCGTTAGCTACTGCAATAATTTGAGCTCTGTCATTTCCTTGTGGTTTGCGAGCGAAATTATTTACCAGACCCTTTGCCCATTCTTCAGTAAAACGCTCTCCGTATTTGGCAATCATTGAAGCTACTAAGGATTGATTGTAAAGATTGTTAGAACTCCTGATTGAGAGTTTTTTTTCCCATTTTGAAGAACTCAAATCTTCGTAGCTCAGATCCTTTAGATCATCGGAGGAGTATTTTTTTGGACTATAGAAAAGAACCCTTGCTCTTTTAGCCAAAGCAGTCCACTCATTATTTTTTCCTCGTAAATTTTTTGGTACGATTGAATCAATTTTTTTAGAATTTATCTTTCTAAACAATCCATATTCTTGCGCCTTCCAAAGGTTTCCAGCATCAACTGTAATAAAAATATCTGCAGGAGAGTTTTCTCCCTCAGATCTTAACCTCTCCAGTAAAGCCTTACTTTTGGATGAAATTATATTTACTTTGATTCCAGTTTCTTCCGTGAAATTCTCATAAAGAATGGTGTCTGAATCATAATGTCTAGAAGTATAAATATTTACTTCTTTAGAAAAAGCAGAACCCGAGAGGATTGCTAAAATAATTAAAAATGGATGAATGTCTTTTAGTCTCATAAAGTTTTATAAATTTAATATTTGAACATCGATTCTAGATGATAATCATTCTCATTAATATATCAAGGCATAAAAAATTATATTTATAAGCATGCTTGAATTCTCTACCTTGAAATGAATTTTGAGTTAGTATAATTTTGTCTTTATGTTGTTATTGAATAAAAGTAAGTCTTATAAAAAACTGATTTTATGGGGATTAACTATTGCTTGGTTTTCTGGTTTCAATCTGGCTCAAGATGAACAAGTTACTGTGATCGGATCTTTAATTAAAGGGACCCCAATTGATACGGGTTCTCCAATTTCTACCTTCAGTGCAGAAGAGATTTCAGCTCAAGGAAACTTAAATATTGTGGAACTCATAAAAATGGTTCCTGGAAGTTCTGGTATGGACGGCGAAGCCAATCAGTTTGGCGCAAACCAAGCCGAAGGGATCGCAAATATTAATTTAAGAGGTTTAGGCACCAACAGGACTTTGGTTTTGATAAATGGGAAAAGACAAGTAACAGTGCCTTCTAGGACTGGTGCAGGAAGATCGGTAAACCTTCACGATTTACCCATGGCAGCACTAAATAGAATTGAGATTCTTAAGGAAGGAGCTGCAGCCACTTATGGTTCGGATGCTATTGCTGGAGTGGTAAATTTTATTACCGATTCAAACTTTGAAGGTTTAAAAGTAAATATCGCTGCGAAAGGAATGCCCGGTGCAGAAAATCAAGCAAAAGAGTTTTCTATAACCTATGGAAGCGAGCTTGATGACGGGACAAATTTTCTATTATCGCTTGGGCAACAACACAAACCTGATTTCTTCTCGAAAAATACTGACTTTACCAAAAAAAGTGTCAGTCAAAATCCTTATGGAGGTTGGTCTTCGATTGGAAATCCTGGAACTTTTATTATGCCTTTAAATAACTCTACTTCTCATGCCGAGCTCGGCGATCCAGGATGTAACGCTGCAGGTGGATACCATACAACCACAAGTGATCAAAATTTTAGTTATACGGATAGTGTAAATGGCGCTAGCTCCATTGACTTATTGGGTTACGCAGGCAAATGCCGCTTCAATTATGCTTATTTCGATAACGTTCAAGAAAGACAAACAAACTCTCAACTTTGGGTTGAATTCAATGGATCAGTGGATGAACATGATTTTCATATCGAATTTGCATATGGCAAAACGGATGTGCCTCGTTATGCAACCTCTCCTGCTTATCCACCAAATGATCCCAACTCAAGTTACGTACCAAACATCCATCCAGGGCTACAAAGACTATTTGCACAATTTCCTGCTTTCGAAGGTCTGATGGATAACGTTGAATTTACAGGGGCTGACGGCACTAATCCAGCTTCATATCACAGAATGAGAACGCGACCTTTTGCGGCATCGGGTAACCCAAATGGAAACGTAAATGGTGCCCAAGTTGAGATGAGAAAATACGATACCTATAGGTTCGCCTTTGATTTCGAAGGAAAACTGAATTCAAAAATCGATTATTCGGCTGGTCTTAATTATTCAATGTCTGAAAGTGCGATTACCTTTTCCGATACGCAAGCGCATAAATACACAGCTGCATTATTTGGCTATGGTGGTCCAAATTGTGGTTATATAATTACTGATTTTGGAAACGCAAATAACAATGATCCCATCCCAACTTTATCAGATGGGAATAATACAATAATTGCTGATATCGCATCTGATAATAGGCCTAATGGATGTGAGTTTTTAAATGTCTTTTCCAATGCTGTTGAACAAGCTCAGCAGGCTTTTTTTGATAATCAAAATAGTCTTACAAATGATAATCAAGTTGGAACTGTTATTGGAGATCGAGTGGGACTTAACCCGAATTACGATTCTAATTTTGCTAACTCCAAAGAGCTTTTATCATGGATGGTTGATACAGGAAGAGTTGACGCTGAGTCTACTTTGTTGACTTTAGATTTCACCCTACAGGGATTTTTAGGAAATTTTTCCGGAGGAAATGGTGCTTGGGCATTTGGTTATGAAAGACGTGGTTACAATATCAAACAATCCTCTCCTGCCTTACCTGGACTGAATTCATATAATGCTCAGCAAAATATTTTTGATGGGAACTTGCATCCTTGTAACCTGCCATCATTAAACGCAAATACGACTGCAAGAGAAAATTGTTTAAACAATAATCCCACTGGCCTGTTCATGTTTTTACCTCCAACTTTTGGTAGAGACGACAACCAAAAAATAGATTCTTTGTTTGCTGAATTTGCTCTGCCTGTGCTTGATAATTTTGATTTGCAGTTGGCACTTAGATACGAAGATTACGATAAAGTAAATTCATTAGATCCCAAGATTGTCATGCGATGGATTGCAACAGATGACCTGACGATCAGGTTTACTGGTCAAACTACATTTCGAGCGCCCCACCCAGATGAAGTCTGGAATAAAAGGTATACGGAATTAGAGTTTATTGGTCCGACTGGTGCTTTCAAAGCAGTGGATAAAACGGGGAATACAAATTTAGATCCTGAAGAGGCAACAACATTCAACCTAGGCTTAATCACAGATTTTGGTACCGATAACTGGCAAGCAACTTTTGATTATTATAATTTTGTTTTCGATAATCCAATCATTGTAGAGAGTGCTCCGAAACTTGCAGCTGCTTATGCTGCTGGAGGTGACCTTAGGACAGCTGTAAGAACACAAGTGTTTGGTCCTGGTGGCATAAATGATGGAACTTTTGATGCTTCAGAAATCAACAGAATTACTACTTTATTTGTAAACGGTCCAAAAACTGAGACAGATGGTTTGGACATTTTTGTTAAGTTTGAGGATGATTACAGAGCTGGTACTATTTCAACAGGTCTGGAAGCAGCTTATATAATTGACTATAAGGTAGCTGCTTACTCCAAAAATGGTGTTCAAGTCGTAGATCCATTATCTTGCAACGGCTTCTTCAATATATCTAATAGTTGCCGCTCAATGCCAAATACAAAAGCAAAAGGTTTTATAAATTACAAAACTAGCAAGCATAACTTTTATGGAGCTGTAAATTATATCTCTTCCTATAAAGATGAAAGAGTTGGCGTAGATATTGCTTCTCATACAACTTTAGATGCGACTTATACTTATAGTTGGGATAAAGCTTTTGATTTTTCTGTTTCGGTTTACAACTTAACCGATAAAAAACCTCCATTTGTTTTTTGGGACATGAGTTATGACCCTAATACTCATAATCCTTTGGGACGATTTATCAAGGTTGGTTTTAATTACAAAATGCAATAAATAATTCTTGATTCAAGAATTATTTATTTGATGATCCTTAAAATTTCCTCTTGCACTTGATTGGCAATTATTGGCTGAGCTTTGGTATTAGGATGAATCCCATCTGGTTGCATCAAGTTTTCATCCAAAGCAACCTTTTCCAATAAAAACGATAGCGTTACAAGATTTTTTTCTTCTGCTATCTGAGAGTATATGCTTTCAAAAGCGGCAACATATCTTTTTCCGAAATTTGGAGGAATTCTAATTTGCATGATCAAAGGAATAGCATTTGCTTCAATGACGGCATCGGATATTTCTAGAAGATTAGACTTAATATTTTCAATTGGATAGCCTCGCATTCCATCATTACCCCCAAGCTCTATTAAGACAAAATCGGGTTTGTATTCTTTTAAGTCACTTTGAATTCTTGATAAACCACCAATTGTAGTATCGCCAGAGACACTAGAATTTACTATGTTTAAGTCAGTTCCAAGAGAGTTAATTGAAGTTTCCATTAACCTAACCCAATTATCAGATTCTTTTATTCCATAACCTGCAGAGATACTATCTCCTAAAATCAAAAGCGTCTTTGTATTGGCAGTGATAGAATAGAAAATAGTTAAAAATAAAAAAGTAAATATTTTTAATCCATTTTTTTCTAAAAAATTCATTTGATGATTATAGAAGCAAGAAATTTGTCTAAAAAGGTAATTTTTAATGATCAAGAAATTACCATACTAGACGATATAAGTTTAAATTTACAGACAGCTTCCTCTTTAGCAGTCGTTGGTCCCTCTGGTTCTGGGAAGTCTACTCTTCTTGGAATTTTAGCCGGGTTGGATTCACCTTCCTCAGGAGAAATTTTCATAAATCAAAAGCCTCTTCATTTATTATCAGAAGAAGAAAGAGCTGCTATCAGAAAAGAATCCGTAGCGTTTGTTTTTCAAAATTTTGAACTTTTATCAGGTCTTAATGCGCTTGAAAATGTAATGTTGCCTCTTGAACTCAAAAATAAAAAAGACGCAAAAAATATTGCGATTAATTATCTTGAAAAAGTAGGTATGCAGAACAGACTGCTGCATTATCCTCAAAATCTTTCAGGAGGAGAACAACAACGTGTTGCAATAGCAAGAGCTTTTGCCTGTGAAGCGGAAGTACTTTTTTGTGATGAGCCAACTGGAAATTTGGATTCTAACAATAGTGAAATGATTGCAGATCTTATCTTTGATGCTTTCCAAGAATCTTCAAGTGCTCTAATAATTGTCACTCATGACCTTTCTTTAGCAAACAGATGCGATCAAAAAATAGAGTTGATGGATGGGAAAATCCTATGAAAATTGTCTCTTTGGCATCGAGAATCTTTTTGAGAGAGTTCAAATCGGGACAGTTGCTTTTAATGTTTTTATCTCTGTCTTTGGCTGTTGGCATAGTTGCTTCCATAACTTTTTTTACTGACCGACTCGACGGATCTCTCATGTTTGAATCCAAACAGTTCCTTGGGGGTGATTTAAAATTTGAATCAAGCTCTGCTTTGGATAAGACAGAATTCCCTGAAGGAAATTATGCCTACACGGTAATTTATGAATTTGGCTCAGTTTTAGCTTCTGAAGAAAAATTTCAACTTGCTTCTATAAAATCTATCTCTTCACCCTATCCTTTGGTGGGTGAAATAGAATTAGCTAATAAAGAGAATATAAGAGAAATAAAGAAAACTCCTCCAGAAGCTGGAACAGTGTGGCTAGATGCTCGATTATCCAATCTGCTGTCTACTGCAGTTGGCGAAAAAATTAATATCGGAGAAAAGGATTTTCTTGTAGGGGGAATTATTATTTCCGAACCTGATAGAGGTGCTGGATCTCTTGCTTTTGCTCCTAAAGCAATCATGAATTCTGCAGACCTAGTAAGCGCAAACGTGATTCAACCTGGTTCCAGAGTCAGATACTCATATCTTTTCCTAGCGCCTCCAGAAAGCATATCTGAACTAGAAACTTTTTTTCAATCAATTAAAAAACCGGGTGATGAAATCTCATCTCCTGATAATGAAGCTAGCCCTCTTGGCAGAGCTATCGAAAGAGCTTCAAATTTCTTTCTACTGGGAGCCTTGCTTGCAATAATTTTATCTTCCTTGGCGATAGCAATTTGTTCTCTTCAATTTACTAGGAGACACGTCGATTATGTAGCTGTATTTAAAGCTTTGGGTTTGTCTCCTTTACAAATTAGAAATACTTATATTTTAATTTTTTGTTTTATAGCCTTTTTTTCCTTTGTTACGGGAATTGCAGCTGGTTGGATTGTGCAATTGTCCTTCACAGAGCTTTTGAAAGATTATTTTCCCACTAATTTGCCCTTACCCGGAGTAGAGCCTTATTTTATATCCTTCGTTACTGCATTTTTATGTTTACTAGGATTTGCTTATCCAATGTTAAGAAATCTTTTTAATCTCTCGCCTAATGCAATCTTGAGAAACTCAGAAAGGAATTTAAATAGGTTGAATTCTTCCTTCTATTTAATTGGAGGTCTAAGCAGTTTTTATGCTCTTTTGATATTCTTTATTAAAGATTTTGCACTCACAAATATTATCTTTTTCGCAATTTTAACTTTTGCTGGCCTTATTTTTTTCTTTATTTACACCACTTTCAATTTCATTAAGCCTTTAGGATTGAATCCTTTAAAACCTATGAAAATGCTTGCCTTTGAATTGAGTCGAAGGAAGCTTTTCAACTCTATGCAAATCGTTTCAGTCACCGTTGCAATAGCTTTAAGTTTGGTAGCCTATTCAGCCTCCACAAATTTAGTTTCTTCTTGGGAAGACTCTCTTCCTGATAAAGCTCCTAATAATCTTTTGTTTAATATTTATGAAGGTCAAATGGAAAATTTAAAAAAATTTCTGAAGCTTAATGAGATAAGTTCCGAGCCAATCTTTCCTGTAACGAGTGCAAGATTCTTTAGAAAATTATCTGGAAAAGAAATAGACCGTACATTCAATTTTACTTGGATGAAGAATCTTCCAGAAGGAAATGAACTTATTGCTGGTAGCTGGTTCCAGGAGGAAGGAAATGGGATATCTATTTCTTCGGAAATTTCAGAAAGATATGATTTAAAGCTAAATGATGAAATTCTTATTGATGTATCTGGCAGAAAAATTGATAGCTATATTCAAAGTATTAGAGAAGTTAATTGGGAGAATTTTAGTCCTAATTTTTTTGCAATCGGATACCCAGATGATTTCAAAGAAATTTCATCTACCTACATTACCTCTTTCCATATTCCAAAGGAAAAAGAAGAGCTTGCGGTTGAATTGGTAAAAACCTTCCCAACTATTTCATTTATTTCTTTAGAAGCTATTATTTCAGAGGTCCGATCAATCATTTCAAGAGTTTCTCAAGCTTTGAAATTAATTCTTGGTCTAACATTGATAGCAGGATTATTCTTGATGCTGGCTACAATCCAAGAAAGCTTTAAACAAAGAGAAAAGCAAAATGCTATTTTAAAAACCTTGGGATTAGATAAAAAAACAATGCAAAAAAATACCTTCTTAGAGTATCTGTCTATTGGATTCTTTGCTGGAGTACTAGGTAGTTTGCTTGCTGTTATGACAACTTTTTTTATTGAAGAAATAGTATTTGAAATTAACCCTAAAATTTACTGGGACGTAATTTTAATCGGCGCCTCAGGATCTATTCTAGTAATTGGTATTATTGCTGCTTTATTTACTTTTTATTTGACTGCAAAAACACCTAAGGATGTTTTAAGAGGAGCTGATGCCTAAACCAAGAAATATTATTGCAATTGGAGGTGGTGGATTTGGCGCCAATCCAGGTCAAGGGATAATTGAAGAATATATTTTGAAACAAACTAAAAAGAAAAAACCAAAAATATGTTTTATCCCTACAGCAACTGGTGACAACGAGGCTTATAAAGTTAATTTTTACAGCACTTTTACAAAACTAGATTGTAATCCTACACATTTAGATTTTTTTAAAAGAACCCCAGATTTAAAAAATCTCATTTTGAATCAAGATGCCATTTTTGTTGGAGGTGGGAATACAAAAAGTATGTTAGCTGTATGGAAAGATTGGGGACTTGATAAAATTTTAAGAACTGCATATCGGAATGGAGTGGTGATGAGCGGTGTAAGTGCTGGAGCAATTTGCTGGTTTCAGCATGGGGTTACCGATTCTTGGTCCTCGGATTTAAAAATCATGTCTTGTTTAAATTTTATTAAAGGTACTTGTTGCCCCCACTATGATGAGGAGCCTGAACGAAAACCTTCTGTAAAAAAGTTTCTCTCGAAAGGAAAAATTAAAGACGTTTATGCTGTGGATGGGGGCGTGGCATTGCACATAAAAGATGAGAAAGATTTTAAGTCTGTAGTATTCAAAAAAGATAAAGGAAGCTACAGAGTTTTTCTTCAAAAAAAAGAGATAGTAGAAAAAAAGTTTAGAAAAATTACACTTGTTTAGAATAATTAATTAATAAAAATCATGACTAAAGATAATTCAAAAAAAGGGTATTGGGTTGCAAAAGCGAATGTAGTCTCATCCGATAAGCAACAGGAATATGGAAAACTTGCAGAAGAGGTTGTAAAAAAATTTAATGGTAAATTTATTATAAGGGGCGGTCGTCAAGAAACTAAGGAAGGTGATGAATATTCTAGAAATGTTGTTGTTGAGTTTCCGTCCTATGAGATAGCAATAAGTGCTTATGAAAGTGAAGAGTATCGGCAGGCATTAAAAGTATTAAACGGAGGAGCGATAAGGCTCTATGCCGTTGTAGAAGGGTATTAGAAAATCTGTATATGTTTTATTTTTTATTGATAGCATGGATTATGGCCTCTTATATGGCTTTGTTTTCTCTTAGAATGAAAGGCAGTCCTCTGAAGCCTTATGGATGGTCGATATGGTTTGTAGTAACAATTATAGTCCTAGGAAGTTTGGCAAGCGAATTAGTCAGGTAATTAAATGCAAAATGATAAAAAATTAAAAAAATTTACAGAAGAATTCTTCGGATCATCAATGGAATTTCTTGAACTTAAGTATGTTGAGACAATGAAAGAAGAAATAATCTTTTCTTGTAATTTCAAAAAAGAATGCTCAAATCCTATGGGTTTTGTTCAAGGGGGCATGATCACAGCTGCTTTGGACGATGCAACTTCTGCTGCAATGATTTCTGGTTATGCAGAAAAAAAAGCCCCGATGACGACTGATTTACACGTTTTATTTCACAGACCTTTAGCTGTAGGTCCAGCAAAAATGAAAGTTAAAATTATTAAATTAGGAAGAAGTAGCGCAACTTCCGAAGGAAGAATTTACAATCAAGAAGATAAGTTGGTTGCAACCTTATTGCATACAGCTCAACCAGTAGATACTTCTTAATTATTTTTTATTTCTAAGTTTAAAAATTGCTAGTAAGTTGATACTCATAGCACATGACTTTGTTTCACTCTCAAATAAATTTACTTCTACTTCAATAAATTCATGCCCTTTTTTCTCATAGAAATCTTTAACCGACATTTCTGCAATAAGGTTGGTATCAAAAGGGACTGGCTTATAATTTTGAGATTTAGTTTGTAAATGAACCCAAGGATTCATAAAGGCATTACCAGCCAATATCCAATTAGAACATCCTAGAAGAAAACATAAGTTAGCATAGCCTCCCTTTTTAGGTTGTAAAATTTCTGGTAAAAGAACTTCATCAGAAAGATAAATAAGAGGGTCTTTCCCTCCCCAATGAAATTCAAATGCTCGACAACCGTCTTTTTTAAGTTCTTCCCAAACGGCAAAAGAGGCTTTGGGTGCTTCAAAATTCTTCTGAACTAAAAGGTCTCCTCTGAATTTTGGTTCTGGGATTTTATTTTTAATAAGTTTTGATTCGGCATTAGCAATAATTCTTCCCTTTTGGTTCTTTAAAAATGTATTACTGCAATTTTCCTTCAAGTTCTCGGATAAAACCGTAAATGTTTCACCATCATAGAGAGGTGAAGTAATTTTGCACTTGGCGTAACCGTTTGCCAGCCACGTCTCGCCAAATGATTCAATTACTGGATGAAGTAAGTAGGCTGAAACAGTTACACCTGGAACTAAGCCTCCTTTGAAACCATACTCTTTTGCAAGTTCATCGCTGTGGATTTGATTTTCAGATTCTGGAGCTGTATTCAAAGCGGTTGCTTGCCAAGAATTCATAATCAAATCTACTCTTGTAGTTTCTTTTGTTGATAACTAATTACAAGTCCTAGAGCAATGGGCCAACTACCCAAAACAAATTCACCAACAAAAATCTGGTTAAAGTCAGTTCCATGTGCGTAAATCGCAACAAGATTAAATATACCTGCGCCAATATAGATTATTCCAGCCGAAAAGAACCAAACCGGGTTTAGAGTTATAACCCCTAAAATTGAAAATAAAAATGTTGCTACAAAAAAAGAAGTAAAGTCTCGTAAAAGAGCGTTTTGAGCAGCTGAGTTAAGTTCATATAAGGAAAAACCAAATTCAGCGGCAGCACTGACTGGGGTGAATACCCAATTGAGAACTAAGCCTAAAATAAAGTAAGCGTAGAAAACTCCCAAAAATCTAATGATAAAGGTGTAATTTTTTTCTTCTGAAATTAAATTGTAAAAAAAGTATCCACCGAAAAAACCTGCTCCCCAATGCAAGGTGGTACCAATTAAAGTTCTATTTCCACCCAACAATTGAGTTTGAAACAATAATTCCACCATTAAAATCAAAGATAATCCAATTGCCGCAGAACCAGCTACAGCATAAAGATACTTTCCACCTAAACTGCTATATCTTGAAATAAGTCCAGCCACGACAAAAGCAACTGTGAAACCAAGACTCACCACTCCCAATAAGACTATTCCTAGCCTTTGAAAATCAAACAAAATAACCTCTAGAGAAGAAAATAAACTTACAGGCATATCAACAGATGCAAGCCAGATTAAATTGGATAACGAGGAAATTGGTGTTATTAGCATAACTGTAAAAAGAGCTGCAGATAGGACAGCGAAAGGATACTTTGCTATTTTCATAATTCTTCCGGTAAAACTTTTATTAATTTTCCCTTAGGACCATCTGTAAGAAGATA
Source organism: uncultured SAR86 cluster bacterium (assembly GCA_902514645.1). GTDB lineage: Bacteria > Pseudomonadota > Gammaproteobacteria > Magnimaribacterales > AG-339-G14 > MEDG-81. The sequence goes on along the minus strand of CABXRO010000012.1, from coordinate 11,347 downwards.
AATCAATCCGCTGGGAGAAGCCTGAATATTTCTCAATCTAGAATTCAAACTTCCAAAAAGACTTTCTTGAATATCTTTACCGCTCTCAGAAAATGTTACTTTCTTTACATCTTTTGAAACCAAAGCAGTCACCAAAAAACTATTTTTTAATTCGGGATATTTATTTCCTTCATAAAAAATCATATCAGAAGGAGCAATCGATGGTGTCCAATGCAACAATGGTTGTTGCATACCATCTTTTTCTGTGAAGGGACTAATCACAGCACCCGAATAATCTATACCGTAAGTTATTGCAGGCCAACCATAATTTATAGAAGGCTCTATGAGATTCATTTCGTCTCCTCCTCGAGGGCCATGTTCATGTTCATAAATTTTCCCGTTTTTCATAACAATCAAGCCTTGCATATTTCTATGTCCATACGAATAGATATCTGGCAAAGCGTCTTTGACATTTACAAATGGATTATCTGCAGGAACTGTTCCATCTTTATTTATTCTTATTATTTTTCCAAAATGATTATCTAAAGTTTGAGCTTTTTCACGATGATCAAATCCATCTCCACTTGCTAAGAGTATGGTGCCGTCTTCTAAGAACGCAATTTTTGCCCCAATGTGGACAGGAACTCTTCTTGGAGCTTGAGCTTCGAAAATTACTTTATTATTTTCAAGTGAGTCTTTATTTAATTCAGCAGACATCAAATACAAAGTTGATTTTCCTTCATCGTTGCGAGCAGAGTAGCTGAGATAAAGAGTTCTATTGGAAGAAAAATCTGGGTCTAGGATAACTTCCGAAAGGCCGCCTTGACTACTATATTGAACTTTTGGAACATTTTTTATATCAATGGTTGATCCGTTTAAAAAATCTGTAATCTTTAATTTTCCTGGCATTTCGGTATAGATGATTTTGTCTTCACTTAAAAATTCAAAACTCCAAGCATCATTCAGATCACTAAGAATAGTTTCGAATTTATAGTCCGGAAAAAGACCAGATGAAAATAATAAAATTAAAAAAAGGTTTTGTGCTCTCATATTCCCCCTATTTTGAAAGAATCATTATAAAAGATAATCCGTTGAGCACTAAAATAAATAACGGTTTGAATATCATTGGTTTATCATAAATTTATGAATTTTAAACACACTTCAAAGACAAGAGAATTGATTCAAAAAGTTTCTCTTTTCATGGATGAAAATATTTATCCCGCTGAAGAGACTTATGCTTTGGAGATGAAAGCTTTCCGTGATGCTGGAAATCCATGGCAAGTCCCTAAAGTAATAAATGAATTGAAACAAAAAGCAAAAGATCAAGGTTTGTGGAATTTTTTCTTACCTGAAAGTGAGAATGGTTTTGGCTTAACAAATTTAGAGTACGCTCCACTTGCAGAGATGATGGGGAAAGTAAGTTTTGCTTCAGAAATATTTAATTGTTCTGCACCGGATACAGGTAATATGGAAGTTCTTGATAAATTCGGATCTGATTTTCAAAAACAAAAATGGTTACAGCCTCTTTTAGATGGCGAAATCAGGTCAGCTTTTGCCATGACAGAGCCTAACGTGGCATCTTCTGATGCTACCAATATAGAAAGTAGTATAGAAAAGGACGGAGAAGAATACGTAGTCAATGGAGAAAAGTGGTGGACTTCTGGATTTGGTAGGCCTGATTGTAAAGTAATGATTTTTATGGGTGTTACGAACCCAGAAAATCCTAAGCACCAAAGACAATCTCAGATCCTTATTCCCACAGATGCAAATGGTATTGAAAATCTAAGAATGTTGACTGTTTATGGTGCAGACCATGCGCCCAATGGGCATGCCCATCTGAAACTTAAAGATGTAAGAGTCCCAAAAGAAAACTTAATTTTAGGAGAAGGTAGAGGTTTTGAGATAGCTCAGGGAAGACTAGGTCCAGGAAGAATACATCATTGTATGAGAATTATTGGAGTCGCAGAAAGAGCTTTAGACCTTTTGTGTAAACGCTCGCTTAATAGAGAAGCCTTTGGAAAACCTCTGGCCGAACTTGGTGGAAATTATGATGTTATAGCTGACTGCAGAATAGAAATCGAAATGTGTAGATTAATGACACTCAAAGCAGCTCACATGATGGACACCACAGGAAATAAAATTGCAAAAAGTGAAATTGCTCAAATTAAAGTAGCAATTCCTTTAATGGCAACTAAAGTCATAGATAAAGCTATTCAGATTCATGGTGGTGCGGGTGTTTCTCAAGATACGCCTTTAGCAAGCTTATATGCCTCTGTAAGATATTTAAGAATAGGAGATGGTCCTGATGAAGTTCACAGGCGAACAGTTGCCAGGTATGAATTAGGTAAACACGAAACCTTATAAAAGTTATAATTTCTTAATGTTGGCTTTCAAAGATCAAAACTGTGAACTTACTTTAGCTGAGGGATTGAAAATCTATTTAGATTATTTAAAAGAAAATAATAAAAAAATTGGAACAGATGAATCAGATGATGACTATAAAATCTGGCAATGTCATGACTGTACCCATGTTATTTTTGGAAATGGCGTTACTTTTGAAGAAGAAGCGATAAATGACCTTCATGGTCTTATTTTGTGTTCTTATCAGTGGAAAGATTATCTTGCCTATTTTGAAGATCCCTTTTTAAAGAATCATATGAAATTTTTGTGGAAAGAAGTAGGCTTAAAAAAAACCTTTATATCAATGTTTTATGTTTATAAATCTCTTTTTGGTATTTTAAAGATGAGATTTAGAATGAAAAAAAAATGGCCTCTAAAAGTCCCAGATTCTTACCTTAAAAGAAAAATTTCTGATCTTAGGGGAGAATACGGAATACAGATACTTTCTGAAAATCAAAGGCCTAAAAAACACATTGAGTGGTCTGGAGCTATCAAAAATCCCGAATAAAGTTTCTAGAAAAAAATCGTCTCTTAACAAAGTTGAATTATTTTTAAGCATTTATTTATAATATTTGAATGCTTAATTACCAAGATCAATCTTGTGAACTCACTTTAAAAGAAGGCATAGAAGAATATCGAAATTATTTAAGAGAAAATAATCGACACGTTTTAGGTGAAAATTGTTCAGAAGACGAAAAACTGAACATTTTATGTCACGACGCTACTCATGTAGTTTTTGGTTTAGATACTTCTTTAGAAGAAGAAGCAATGTTGGATTGCTGGTTATTTTTTGGTGGAGACTACTTTCAATTAATAAAAGATGTTTATAAAGGCTCACTTGACTTAGAAGAAACTAATGAAAAAAATTATGCTCTTATAAAGGAAGTTGGCTATTTTAAATATGCTTATCTCTATTTAAGAGTGATGCTCTTAAAATGGCCGATGATTTTTTTTAAAACTAGAAAAATGAAAAAGTGGAATTATTTTTTTTCACAAGATCTTCTGAATAGAAAAATCTTAAATTTAAGAAAAGACTTTAATATAAAAATTCTCTCATCGAGTGAACGGTCAATAAATAAAATTAGTTGGTCAAGAGCTCTTTAACTCTTGATTTTTTTATAATAGGTTTTATTTTTTTCTGCTGGAGTACTTATAGAAATATAAAATGTATAAGGAGTTATTGCTAAATTTTTTTTTGGGAACCTTTCTGACTTTGTCTCTCCTTAGTTGTGGTGGATCGTCTCCGGTTCAACCACCTATTCCTGCATATTCTATAAGTGGCACCATTAATGGCATGGATAATATTCGAAGTATTGGATTATCTTTAAATTCTGAAAATTTGTCAGTTCCGCAGGATGGGAGTTTTTCTTTCAACCAACAATTAAATGAGGGCGATGCATATAAGGTAGATATTGAAAGAGAACCTGCTAGACAAGATTGCACAATTGCGAATGAGACAGGTGTTGTAGGGCAAAATAATGTGAATGGCATAGAAATAAATTGTTCAAATGATGAGAGCACCTCTTTGTTTTCTTTAGATCGTCTTCATAAAATTCGCCTCACCATGACCTATGAGGAATGGAGAGCTTTTGAGCTCGACACGCTTCGTTCAAATTACAGTATCAACGATGCCAGTGGACCTGCTTTAACTTGGACATCTTGGACCCACAGTGAAATTTACCGCCAGGCAGATTTTGATTACCTTGATGATCAGGGAGCTTCCCTTGGCTTTGTTTCAAATGTGGGCTTTAAAATGCAGGGTAATACAAGTAGGCAGTATCCGGTTGATTATGAAAGTACCCCGCCCAAACCTCGTCGATTTAGTTTTGCTATTAAATTTGATGAAAAGTTTGATGAAGATGAAAGTGTATATGCTTGCATTGATGCTAACGGAACACCAGCATCAGTTGGTCCTGGTCTGCCTTGTTTAGGAATTGTTGCACAAAATATTCCTGAATATCCGGAAGCAGACGATAGAGTATTCATGGGAGTTGAAAAATTAAGATTTCGCTTCAATAGAGACGATCCAAGTTATCAAAGAGAAGTTTTGACGCATCAGTTACTGAATCAAATTGGAGTTCCTGTAGCAAGAGCTACCCATGCTCAAGTAGAGCTCGTAATAACTGGAGCTGCTGGTCAAACCTTATATGGTCAAGCACTTCCTCGGACTTACAACATGGGTGTCTTTACAATGATGGAACAAGTCGATAAACCATATTTGAAAAGATACTTTGATAAAAACAATTATTTATTTAAAGTTGGAGCGCCTGGCAACTTAGCTGGCGTGCCTGTTCTTAATGCCAATTGTGATCCTTATGAAGATACCACTATTTTCTTTAATACAAATTTTTGTGTTATTGGTGTTGAGAAATCAGATCCGGATTCGGCAGAGGAATGGTTGGGAACAGCCAATTATTTGAATCCAAATTTTGTTAACACTGAAATTAATGCAAAAGATGCTAACGGAATCGCTATCGGAAACGTATCACAGTTTCTGCCCTACAGGCCAACTTATGATCTGAAAACTAAAAAGAAATCTATAGCAGATGCAAGAATAGCGTTTAGAGAATTTGCTCAATTTGTACAAAGTAATCCATCTGTGGCAGAGCTAGGACAAAAATTTGATATCCCGGGTTTTATTAAGGCTCAGGCAGCAGAAATTGTTGTGGGTGCAGTAGATCATTATGTTCGTGTTGCCAATAATTATTATCTTTACTTCAATGAACATACCAATAAATGGGTTTATATGCCAAACGATTTCGACTACACATTTATTGATGTACCTGGATATGATTGCGATAACAATCCAACCTTAAACGTATGTACGCCTTTGAATTATGATGCTTTTACAGACATTATCGAGATGAGAGCATTTCCTTCAGGCAATAATCCACATTGGGTAGGAGAGCAATTCTATCCTAATGACCCGCCGATACTCTGGAATTTAGTTTTTAGTGAGGAAAGCAATAAGGCTGCTCTGTATCAAGAAATTCAAAGTATTTTGAACGAATTTTTCAATTGGTCCATAGTTGGTCCTTTGCTTCAGGAAAGAAAGAATCGACTTGATCAGGCTATTCTCTCGACCGATGCTGCCATAAGACCAGCAAATTTAGATGGCGGTAGTGGATGTGCGGATGCATATAATCCTGAAGAAATTGAAGGAAATGAAGCCGGGTTTTGTAACCCTGCAAGAGCGTCTATAAAACGTTTCATAGATGAAAGACGAGTAATTTTGCAACAAGAAATTAATGCAAATTAATCACTACGTGACAAATATGTATCTTTAAAAAAATCATTGCGTTAAATAAAGTGGTGGGCCCGGGAGGACTCGAACCTCCGACCAACGGATTATGAGTCCGCTGCTCTAACCAACTGAGCTACAGGCCCTAAAATTTAATAACATTCTGAATGAATTTATTCGTCTAGGAAAGTTTTAAGATGCCCTGATCTAGATGGGTGTCTAAGCTTGCGTAATGCTTTTGCTTCAATTTGTCTAATCCTCTCTCGAGTGACATCAAATTGTTTGCCAACCTCTTCCAAAGTATGGTCAGTATTCATGCCAATCCCGAATCTCATTCTTAAAACTTTAGCCTCTCTTGCCGTCAAGCTAGACAAGACTCCATCTGTTGCATCATGAAGATTGTTTTCTGTAGCTGCATCTATAGGAGAGTCTTGTAAAGGATCTTCAATGAAGTCTCCTAAAGTTGTGTCGTCTTCGTCACCAATTGGTGTTTCAGTGGAAATCGGTTCTTTGGCAATTTTCAAAACTTTGCGGATTTTTTCTTCCGGCATGTCCATTTTCTCAGATAATTCTTCTGGTGAAGGTTCTTTACCGTTTTCTTGAAGCATTTGGCGTGAAATTCTGTTTAGCTTATTTATTGTCTCAATCATATGGACCGGAATACGGATTGTCCTTGCTTGATCGGCAATTGACCTCGTAATGGCTTGTCTGATCCACCAGGTAGCATATGTAGAAAATTTATATCCTCTTCTATACTCAAATTTATCTACAGCTTTCATGAGGCCAATATTTCCTTCTTGAATAAGATCCAGAAATTGAAGCCCTCTGTTGGTGTATTTTTTTGCAATGGAAATAACCAATCTTAAATTTGCTTCGATCATATCTTTTTTTGCCCTTCTAATTTTTGTTTCGCCTTTTGCCATTTTAGAAGTTATATCTTTAAGCTCTTGTACGGTCATACCAACATTTTCAGTAAGCAAAAGAATTCTTTTTTGAATTTTATTTACATCGGGCTTTACATCCTTAAGAAGCTTTGCGTAATTTTTTTTAGAACGTATTGTGCTATCTAAAAATTTATAATTCGTTTGATTGTCTCTAAATATTTCTAAAAAATCTTTCCTAGGCATATTGCAGTCTTGTGTGCAAATATCGTAAATCTTTTTTTCCGAATCTCTAATGGCTTTTGCTAAAGCTCTAGCAGTTAATGATATGGTCTCAAATCTTTTTGGAGAAAGTTTAAGAAATTTAAAAATTTCACCGAGCTTGTCTAGTTCTTTTTGAGCTTTGTCATTGTCTCTTCCAGAAGAAGCAATCGTTTTTTGTGATTTGTTATATTGTCTTTTTACAGAAGAAAATCTTTTTGCAAGTTCTTCCATGTTAATGCCCACGTCTTCTTCTTCATCATCATCTGCTTTAGCTGCAACTTCTTGAGCTGAAGGAGGAAGGTCTTCTTCTTCATCCATAAAACCAACTACTAAATCTGTAATTCTTTTATCTTCTTTTTTTATTAATTCATATTCCAACAAAACATCTTCAATGATTCCTGGATAAAAAGCACAAGCATGGAGCAGATCTCTTGCTCCTTCCTCAATACGTTTGGCAATTGCAATTTCTCCTTCTCTGGTCAAAAGATCAACAGAGCCCATTTCTCTCATGTAGAGTCGAACAGGATCTGTAGTTCTTCCAACTTCCGACTCAATGGTACCCATTTCATTTTCAGTTGGTGTTTCAGGAGTATCTTGATTTGCAGGAGAAAAATTAGAACCCTCTTCTGGGGCCTCTTCTAAAACTTGCAACCCTAAGTCATTGATTATCTGTATTACCTCATCAAGTTGATCAGGATCTGAAACTTCATCTGGCAAGTAATCATTTATATCGGCAAAGGTAATATATCCCTGTTCTCTACCTTTTTCTATGAGCTCTCTCAGCCCACTATTCTCTAAATCGTCGTCAATCATATTTTGGGATGTTGATTATATATAAGTTTGAAAGTCTTAACTATTAAATTTTGATCTATTAGAGCTTTTTAAATAAGGATAGTTCGTCCTTAGAAAGATGCTCAAATTTAGCAGTAAGAAGCTTTTTAAGTTCTATTTTTTCTTTAGGGTCTAATTCATTTTTTTCATGCATTATCTTCAATTTTTGTAAAAGGTTATCTCCTTGATTTCTTTCGATATACTCTACTGCCTGCATTATAAATTTCAAACCCTCATCAGAACTAATTAGGTTTTGATCATTTGATAGATCTATAAGAATATTTTTTTGATCAGGAAATTCTTGGATGATCATAGAAAAAGATACGTCTGATTTTGCTCTCAAAAAAGAGATTAAGGGGCTGATTAAAAACTCATTGTTATCTATAAAATAATCCAAGTGTTCTGATTTAGCTAAATCTGGATTATGAATAATGCATTTTAATAAACTCTTGATTACCTTGCTGAAATCCATTTGCATGTCCTCTGTTTGAGAATGTTTTTTAGCTTCTGGTTTTGTTGGTGAAATTTCACTAAGATCAATATCCATTTTTTTTGAAAACTCATTGATAAGAATAGTTTTAAAGTTGCCTTCTTGCATGGGCTTCACTATAGAAACAAACTCTTTGGATGCTGCAGCCTTTCCTTCTAAAGAGCTGTCGTGTTTTTTTAGAATGCTTTCAAATAAATAGTCAGAAAGATTTGTTGCATCGTTAATTAGCTTAGGTAGTTCATCTTTTCCTTTCTCTAACAGCAGACTTGCAGGATCATGATCATCTGGTAAGAATAAAAACTTAACTCTTTTACCATCTTTAACAACTGGAATAGCTATTTCGAGTGCTAATTTTGAGGCATTTCTACCTGCCTCATCTCCATCAAAACAAAAAATAACTTCATCTGTCTTTTGAAAAAGTGTTTCTAAATGAAATTTATTAGTCGCTATTCCCAATGTTGCAACGGCAATAGGTAAATCAAAACTAAAACAAGCCAAAACATCCATATAACCTTCAACTACTAAGATCTGTCTTGGTCTTGAGTTTCTTTCTAAAACATTTGGAAGTCCATATAGTTCTCTGCTTTTTTTGAATACTTCGGATTCTGGAGTATTTAGGTATTTGGGTTGATCTTCATCATCTAAGACTCTTCCTCCAAATCCAACAATTTTGTTTCTTCTAGAGACAATAGGAAAAATCAATCTATTTCTAAAGACATCATACTTTCTTTCATTTTTTGCGACTTTAAAAAGTTTAGAAGATTCTTTAGCTTCAATCTTTTTGGATTCAAAATGTTTTACAAGATTATCCCAACCTTCCAAACATAAACCCAATTCAAATTCCTTTGAAATTTCTTCAGAAATTCCTCTTTCCTTCAAATAAGATCTTATGTGTTCTCCTTCCTTCGGCCTAAGAAGATTATTCTTATAAAAGTTTTTAGCCTCATCATTAAAATGAAATAATTCATCAAATTTTTCCCTATCATAGTTTGATTTAGTCCTTGGAATTTCCAAACCAAGGTTTTTAGCTAAAATTTCCACAGCCCCAACAAAATCTTTTGACTGATAATTCATCAAAAAACCAATAGCATTTCCTGAAGCTCTGCATTTAAAACAATAATAAAATTGCTTTTGATCACTCACGCTAAATGATGGGTTACTACCATCATCACAAAAAGGACACTGCGCCCAATGATCTTTGCCTTTTCTTTTTAAAGGAACATAAGAATCAACTAGAGAGACAATATCTGAATCCTCTAGAACTTTTTGTATAAAATCTTCAGGAATGAAATCAGACATTTTTACTTTTTTCTCTTAACCAAGATTCCAAAATTACTTGAGCTGCTAAGGCGTCAATTCCTGGATTAGGTTGTATCTTATTTTTTTTAATTATTTCCTTTTGTTCCTTTGCCTCAAAAGAAGACAGTCTCTCATCATGAAGTTTACATACTATGTTTAAAGATTTTTCTATTTTTTCCTTAAAACCTCTAACCTCTTTAGACATTTCACTTTCTGTGTCGTCCATATTTATTGGAAGACCTAAAATAATTAATTTTACTTCCCACTCGGTTACTAAATCTTGTATTTCTTGAAAGAGTTTTTTTTGATTTTTATAAATAATTGTTCCTTGGATTGAGGAAGTAAGTGTAATGTCATTACCGATGGCATAACCGATATATTTTTGTCCGTAATCTATGCCTAAGATATTCGCCATTAAAAAGCTTTTTCTATCTTCTCAATTAAGTCCTTAGCGAGATTTATGCCTTGTTGATCATACAATTCTCTAAAACAAGTAGGGCTGGTAATGTTTATTTCAGTTAGAAAGGATCCCAATATGTCTATACCTGCAACCAAAATACCGTTTTCGATCAATTTGGGTTTTATAGCATTTACAATCTCAAGATCTCTATTGTTCAATTCTCTTACTTCTGCCTTTCCTCCAGCAGCAAGATTTCCACGAAAATCATCTCCTTGAGGAATCCTGGTCACAGAAAAACCACAATCTTCGCCTGAAATTAGAATAACTCTTTTATCTCCTTCAAATACTTCAGGAATGAATTTTTGTATCATCATTTTTTCTTTTTTTTGATCAATCAAGTCGAGAGTTTCAAGAAGATCTTCGTCTTTATGATGAAGTCTTCTGATCCCTTCCCCGCCCATCAAACCTAAAGGTTTTATAACTACTTCGGAATTTGTATCAACAAAGTCTTTAATAATCTCTTTTGAAGAAGACACTATGGTATCGGTAATTAAAGAAGGATAATCAAGAATTGCCAATTTTTCATTGTTATTTCTGAGGGCTTTTGGATCATTGAATACTCGGACTCCCAATTTTGTGGCAGCCTCCAATATATAAGTGTTATTAATGTAGCCCATATCGAAAGGAGGGTCTTGTCTCATTAATATTGCGTCGAAGAAATCTAAAGATGAGACGTTATTTTCTCCTTTTTCAAACCAGCTAGATTCTTGATATTTAACTGAAATAGGAGAAAATTTTGCACAGGGTTTGTCAGAATTAAAAAAAAGACAGTTTGGCTCAATGTAAAAAATTTCATGCCCTTTTTCTTGAGCCTCAACCATCATAGCTAAAGTAGAATCTTTTTTATAAGAAATCTGAGAGATGGGATCCATTACAAAAGCTAATTTCATTTTATTTATTTAAAATTTTTAACATTGACAATAATACAGTAGGTACCGTTTCTGTTTTGATAACCAACTCTCCAAGCGAGATACCTTCTAAACCATTGGATTTCATTTTATCAATTTCTTTAGGAGAAAAGCCTCCTTCTGGGCCTATGGAAAAGTAAATTTCATCTAATTTCGACAAGGATTCAATATTTTTATTCTCTCCTGGATTTAGATAAAACTTATTCTCCGATGGTATTTCCATTTGCCATTCATCTAAGGTCTTATGTCCAATTTGTGGCATCCAATTGTTTCCGGATTGTTCACAAGCTCCCGTAACAACTCTTTTCCATCTTTCTATTTTTTTTTCTGAAGGTTTTTTCAAAAACTTCGATCTTTCAGATGATAAGCAATCAACTCGATAAACTCCCAATTGAGTTACTTCATTTAAAATTTTTTCAAAGTTTTTTATTTCAGAAATGCCTAAAGAGATTTTTGGGAAGGATTTTTCTTGAATTTTTGTCTCGCCTATTGAAAAAATTTCACAGGTTTTTTTGTTTAAAAGGGAAATAGATGCTTCAAGGAATTGCCCTTTCGAATTAAATACTTCAATCTTGTCTCCTTCTCTTTTTTTTA
>CABXRO010000011.1 GCA_902514645.1 uncultured SAR86 cluster bacterium | reverse complement strand
GTTTGTAAGTTCTGCCATAGCGTCTATTTTTCTCGGAAGATTATTAGATAAATTTTCTATAAAAAAAATAATGATGATTGGAGGAATTATTTTCAGCCTTGGATTATTTTCTATTTCATTTGTTCAAAATAGCTTTAGTCTTCTTCTTATTTATGCGACATTGCTTGCGATTGGTGGACCTGCTTTAGGAAATCTTTCTGTTACTAAATTAGTAGCGAATTGGTTTGAAAGCAATGCGGGTATGGCCTTGGGAATAGCTGCCATAGGAATTTCGTTTTCTGGAGTGGTTTTGCCTATTTTGGTTGATCCGCTAATTGAACTGATAGGTTGGCGAAGCGTGTATATGGTTTTTGGCTCGATAGTTATTTTTTTACTGATTCCATCCGTTAGATATTTTGTTATTGATACCCCTGAAGAGATAGGACAGTATAAAGATAATCTTCCAGATCAATCTTCTTTGGACCTTTCTCAAGATTTGATGGAAATCAAAGATTTTTTTAAACACGGTATTTTTTGGATAATCTCTCTTGCTTTTGCTTTTCAGTTTTTAGCAATGGGTGGAGTTTTGCTTCACTTACCTTTGCATTCGGAAAATCAAGGTTTTCTAGATACTTGGACCATTTTTGGATTACCAATAAAACAGACTGTCTTCGCTTACTCTTTTGCGGCATTTGGTGGTGTAGTTGGAAAGGTTTTCTTTGGTTATCTTATGGATAGATTAACTCCAAATATTCCCGTTATGATAATGATGGCAATGCAATCGATAGGAATCTTTGGTTTGACTTTAATAGACAATTATCTTTTCTTTACATTATTTTGTTTTGTATTTGGACTAGGCTTTGGAGGCGCAATGGTATTGATGAGTGCTTGCTTTTTAAAAGCTTTTGGATCACAAAACCTTGGTTCTGTTAGAGGCGTATCAGCTCTGTTAATTGTGCCTGTTCAACCAATTGGCATGGTCTTAGTTGGCACTGCTTTTGATCTTAATCTTAATCTTGAGTCTTACTTGTTAATGGGTGCAGTTACTCTAATTGGTCTTGCAATTGGTTCTAGAATAATTATCCGCTAAATAAAGAATCTGTTTTGGCAGCAGCGATTAAATCGTTTTTGTGCAAACCTTTAATCTTATGTGACCACCAAGATACTGTTACTTTTCCCCATTCCAAAAGAATTTCAGGATGATGATCCTCTTCCTCAGCAAGATTCGCCACTTGATTTACAAAATTCAGAGCAGAGAGGTAATCCTTAAAAGCAAAAGAGCAAGTAAGTTGTTCTATGCCGCCTAGCTCAATTATATTCCAACCTGGGATTTGTGGCATTAGCTCTTTTTTTTCTTCTGCAGTAACCAAAGGCGCATCGGCTTTGCAAGCTACGCATTTACCTTCCAAAAGCTTTTCCATTAATTTATCCCGCCTTTTGTCAATTTATCAGGATTAAGAATTTTCTCTAATTTTCTTCGCGATAAGTTCGTTTCTTCCGCCGCAACATCTATGATTGCTCTATTCTCTTTATATGCTTTTTTGGCTATTGAAGCAGCTTTTGCATAGCCTATGATTGGGTTTAAAGCTGTAACTAAGATTGGATTTTTTTCTAGAGATGCTTGAATCGATTTTTGATTAACTTTGAAAGTCTTTATGGCCTTTGTGGCCAGAACATTCATACCGCCACTTAAAATGTTGATACTTTTGAGTAAATTGTAAGCAACAACGGGTAACATTACATTCAATTGAAAATTTCCGGATTGTCCTCCTACACTAATTGCTACATCATTTCCTATTACATCTGCAGCAACCATTGCAACAGCCTCAGGAATAACAGGATTAACCTTACCGGGCATGATACTACTTCCTGGTTGAAGTGCCTGAAGTTCAATTTCAGATAAGCCAGCAAGTGGTCCACTATTCATCCAACGAAGATCATTAGAAATTTTTAAGAGAATGATTGCTAAATTTTTTAATTCTCCTGAAACTTGAACGGCAGTATCTTGCGCACTAAGTTCATGAAAAAAATTTTCACTTGGAACATTTTTAAATTTACCACCAGTCAATTTATTTAATTCTCTGGCAAATAATCTTGCAAATCTAGGATGTGCATTAATCCCGGTTCCTACTGCAGTACCTCCCAATGGCATTTCCAACATTCTTTTTTCTAAAAATAAAAAGGTTTTTTTTGAGTTTTTAAGCTGAGAAGACCATGCTGATATCTCTTGATAAAAATCCAATGGCATAGCGTCCATTAAATGTGTCCTGCCTGTCTTCACTAATCCTTTTAAAGAATTTGCCTTCTTATCTGTAATATCGATAAGTTTTTCCAAAGCGGGTAAAAGTTTTTTAGTAAGATCCATATGAGCACTAACTTTTATTGCAGTTGGAATAACATCGTTACTGCTTTGACTCATATTGACATCATCATTTGGGTCAATCTGTAATTTAGAGCTTTTTGAAGCAATGTTTGCAATTACTTCGTTAGCATTCATATTGGAACTAGTTCCTGACCCAGTTTGAAAGACATCCACTGGAAACTGATCATTATGTTTGCTTTGCCAGACTTCCTTTGCAGACTTCGAGATGGCGTTCGCTTTTTTTGATGAAAGAAGACCTAAAGATTTATTAGCCCGTGCAGCGGCATCTTTGATAATTCCAAGAGCTTCGATGAAGGCGTTGGTAAAAGGAAAATCCATTTTGATTCCGCTAATTGGAAAATTTTCAATTGCTCTTTGAGTTTGTGCTCCATACAAAGCTGAATTAGGGACATAAACGTCTCCCAAGCTATCTTTCTCAATCCTGTAACCTTTTTTTCTCTTTGACATTTTTATTTTTAAAAATCTATTTTAAATTGTACAAAATATTAAGTTAAAATATTGGAGATTTTTATAGGAGTAGATGAAATGTCAGAAGAAAAAGAAATTAAATTACCTATCGATACTTCTTTAGGAAAACTTCCTCAAAAATCCAAAGGTTCCATAGTTCCAGTTGAATGCAAAACTATGGAAGAAATTAGAAGACATCAGCTAGAAAGATTAGCTGCTGGATTCAGAATGTTTTCTCACTTTGGTTATGATGAAGGAATTGCTGGTCACATTACCTTGAGAGACCCTGAATACACTCACTATTTTTGGGTTAATCCTTTTGGCATGCATTTTGGCCAAATATGTATTTCTGATTTGATATTGGTCGATCGGGAAGGAACTATTGTTCAAGGAGAAGATAAAATGTTGAATACTGCAGCTTTTGCAATCCACTCACGTCTTCATGAGGCTAGGCCCGATGTCAATGCAGCTGCGCATTCTCATTCCATGTATGGAAAATCGTTCTCAACATTAGGTCGTCTTTTGGAACCCATAACACAGGATTCGTGCGCGTTTTATGACGATCATGTTTTATTCGATGACTATACCGGAGTTGTTTTAGAAACTGATGAAGGTGACAGAATTGCAGAAGCTCTAGGCGATAAAAGAGCAGCTATTTTAAAAAATCATGGATTACTAACAACTGGCGAATCTGTTGATGCTGCTTTATGGGCTTTTCTTTCTATGGATAGATGTTGTCAATCACAACTCCTAGCTGAAGCTGCTGGACAAATGGAAAGAATTCAAGAAGATGTAGCTAAATTAACTAAAACTCAGGTTGGAACAGAAATGGCTATGTGGGCCAGCTTTCAACCCTTATATGATCTTATGCTTGAGAAGGATGACAGTTTTTTAAACTAGTAGCTATTTCCTAAGAAAAATGAACGAATTTCTTCAGCCATTTTATTTGGCTATCTTTTCAATATTTTTTTTTATTAGCCTATCTTTACACTTTTATATCAAATATTTATTTAGAAGACTTCGAATAGTCGACTCGCCAGATGGAGAAAAAAAGAAACATAGAATGGAGGTTCCTCTTTCAGGTGGAATATCTATCTTTTTAAGCTTTACTTTGATTATCTTTATATATCTTTTTTTAATTAATTCAGGATTCTTGAGTGCTTTTCTTGACTTAGAGACGCTTCAAGGCTCTTTTAGATATATTGATTACAAAACAGGGTTTCTAATTGGACTTGTAGGTTTAGTAGTTGCAGCCATTTCTTTTATTGACGATCTTTTAGAGCTTCCTGCCTGGTTTAGGTTTGTATCTTTGATTATTTGCTCAGGAGTCTTTATTTCAATTAGCGGAATAAGTTTAACTTCACTGGGTGACCTTTTAGGTTTTGGAGAAATTAAATTGAATAGTATTTCTGGACCATTATTTACAATTTTTTGTGTGGTTGGGGTTGCTAATGCATTCAATTGGATTGATGGTTTAGATGGACTGTTTTCAACACAAGCCTTAATTGCAATTGCAGTTACTTTTTACTTCATTAGTGGCAATGGCTTATTTTTATTATTATTTTTGATAGCCTTTTTGCCTTATCTATTAATGAACTTAAGTATTTTTGGAAAAAAAAATCGAGTCTTTATTGGAGATCACGGAGCAATGGGAATTGGATACGTCATTGGTTGGTTTTTAGTTAGCGCTGCGGAAAACGAATTAATAAACCCAATGACTGGTCCTTGGATAATTTCTTTGGTTTTATTAAATGCTTTCAGAGCAATGTTTAAAAGAATGCTCCTTGGGGTATCGCTTTTTAGATCTGACAGAGAGCATATTCATCATTTCTTTCTTGATAATGGATTCTCTAAAGAAAAAAGTCTTGTGATAATTTTTTTATTAAGTATCTGTCTCGTATCCTTCGGAATTTTTCTTGAGTTAAGACAGTTTTCAGAAACAATATCTTTTTATTTGTTTTTTTCTGCTTTTGTTGCTTGGAGCCTTTTAAGTTTGAGTATTAAAAAAATAGTCTCTTCTTCAAGTTGAAGAATTTATTTCGAAAGAGCCTCCTCTACTTGCCAGAGAGTGTCTTTACCAAAAAACATTTCATCTCCAACAAAGAATGTTGGAATTCCAAATACTCCTCTTTCCACTGCAGCTTCTGTATTTGAAATAAGCTTAGCCTTTACATCTAGATTTTGCATTTGCGAAATTAATCTTTCAGAGTCAAATCCAGATTCTTCAAAGGCAGCCCTTATAACATCAGGATCATCCATTTTTTTTGGAACTTCCCACATATGTACTAAAACTTTATCAATGTATTCTTCTAAAAAGCCATCCAGTTCAGCAGCAATAGCTCCTCTGATAATTTGAAGAGATATCACCGGAAAATGAGGGTTCATTTTAAACTCATGCAAACCATGTCTTTCAATAAATCTTTTTATCTCCAAGTTTTGGTATTCATTTTTATTTTTCACCCCAAAAAATTGTTCCATAGGTGGCTTATTATTCGTTGCTTTAAAAATACCGCCAAGCAAAACAGGGATGTAATTTACTTCAGCGCCTGTTCTTTCTTTTATGTTTTTTATAACTTTATGGCTTAAATAAGCATTGGGGCTTGCAAAATCAAAATAAAAATCTACTTTTTTCATTATTTACTCTCCTTGTAAACATTTTTCATTATAGAAAGTTATAGCATCTTTTTCATCTGCATTTGCAACAAGATTAGATAAAAACTTACATCTATTTTTTTCTTTCTTAATTCTTGAATCAGCATAGAGTCTTTTAAACTCGTCTATTCTTTTGATCTCAAAGTCGCTCATTACGATTCCTTGATCATTTTCAGAATCTAATATTAAAAATTTATCGCCGGATGTAGTCCAAGGTTTCCATCTAGGAAGATTATTATCCCTTCCTTTACCTGGGTTACCTGTATAAGCAAATTCTGCCCAATAAGATTGCATAGCGATTGAAAGTCTTATTGCATCAGTTAGATTTTCTTCGTTGAACATAAATCTTTCAATGCCTAAAAGTTTCATAGTACCCGTGATAAATGGAATCTCCATAACATGAGCTGCTCCAAAAATTTTTGAGAAATCCATCCAAAGAAGCTTTCCTTGTTCATCCCAGTCAAATCTGTACGTAAAGATATCCTTTTTTCCAGATGAAATCATATCTCTTGCAGGATTATCAACCGCAGAGATTTTCCAATTATTAGAAGCATATTCTGCGGTGAGGTCATACATCGTCTGGTTTCGAATAATGACCAGTCTATTAAAAAGACTTGTCGAGTAATCTGATTTCATAGCTGCAAAAAGCTTGGTTTCATCCCTATTAGTTCCAAACATAACAGGCACATCGTTATAAAAGCTTTTGTTTGTATACTTCAATCCTCGCTTAGGCAAAACATATCCGTCACTCAAGACTCTTGGTATCATTTTTTTTCCAGACAGTTTTGAATTTTCTATTTTTTTGTAAACTCGGAAAATTTCATTTAAATCTGTAGCTTGCATTTGTTCCAAAAGCTTGAATTCGTTCATAGACTCTTGAGCAATATTTGCCTCAAATAAATCATTTGATATTTTTGAAGACACTAATAATTTACTTACTATTTCTTTTGAAGAGGTTAGAAGAGATGACTCCGTATTATCAAAATACTTGGATGCTTCCTGCAAATTAAAAGAATTGGTAGCACCACTTTGAGAGATTGCCTTGTGAAAAAGTCCTGTTGCTAATTTGGAACTCAATAAGGCAAATACATTGTGACCACCTGCAGATTCACCAAATATTGTTATATTGTTTTTATCACCGCCAAAGTCTTCGATATAATCCTTAACCCATTTCAGGGCCATGATTTGGTCTAGCGTGCCAAAATTTCCTGATTTATCTTCTAAACTATTCGATGTTGCAGCGAAAGAAGGATGGTAAAACCATCCCAAAAATCCCAATCTATAGTTTATAGATACGATCACCAAGTCATGAGCAGCAGCAAGTTTGCTAAAGTCATAAGATCCTGCCTCACCGGAGGTATTTCCTCCACCATGTATCCAGAACATTACAGGTAATTTTTTATCAGGATTTAAATTTTTTGGAGTAAATACATTTAGATAAAGGCAATCCTCTGAACCGATATACTCTCCGCCTTCTATCCTATCGATGGAAAAAGATGCTAATTGAGGGCAAGGACTACCAAAATCAGTAGCTTTAATTTTTTTATCATTTTTTTGAAGTGCTCTAGGCGCCTTCCATCTTAGACTACCCTCTGGAGGCTGTGCATATGGGATTCCAAGCCATTGCAAAGAATTATTTAACTCATTACCAATAAACTTTTCTGAGAGAGAAGCAACTGGTTTAGTTTCTAATTCAGCAGAAGAATTGGGTTGTTGAAGAGCGCATGCCGACAAAAATAGTATTAAGAACAATACTTTGAAATTTCTCATAAGTTTCTCAATAGGATTATTTGAATCAAGGTAAAATTATATAGTAAATTAGGATTCATTAATTCATAAATAATTTGAGAGAACTATGCAAATTTCACCTATTCCAACTTTATCTGATGAAGTTAACGATATCAGAACTAGAACTGCAAACATTGTTGCAGAAAAAATTATTCCAAACGAAAGAGAAATATATTCTAAAAGCGACAATTCATCTTCGATTCGAAAAGAAATAAGAGAAGAAGTTAAAAAAGAAAAGCTTTGGGCACCTCACTTACCAGAAGAATATGGCGGCATGGGAATTGGCTTTATGGCACATGCCTACATGAATGAAATTTTAGCTTGGTCTCCACTTTCAAATAGACTATTTGGAGTAATTGCTCCAAATTCAGGAAATCAAAAAGTTTTACTTAAATATGGTTCTGACGATCAAAAAAAGAAATGGTTGGAGCCATTAATCTCAGGAGAAATGGAATCGGCTTTCTCTATGACAGAACCTGATAATGCTGGCTCGGATCCAAGATCTATTCAAACAATGGCCAAAAAGGAAGGTGATGAATGGGTTATAAATGGTCACAAAGTGATGACTTCAAATGGAATTAAAGCAGATTTTGCTATTGTGATGTGCAGGACTGAAGAGGAAGGAGAAGATGGAGAAGTAAACTCAAGAATGACCCAAATAATTGTCCCTACAGATACTCCTGGTTTTAACGTAATTCGTTCTGTGCCAATTTGGGGCCACACAGGAGGTGATCATGTTGAAATAAAGTATGAGAATGTAAGAGTCCCAGCTGAGAACCAATTGGGCGCCAGAGGAACAGGTCATGCAGCAGCTCAAGATAGATTGGGTGCTGGTAGAGTTTTCCATTGCATGAATAGTATTGGTCAAATGTGGAGGGCTTTCGATTTAATGCTTCAAAGGACGATCACTAGAGAGGTGCATGGAGGAAAACTTGAAACTAAACAATTGATCCAAGGATTCATTGCTGATTCTTATATAGATATCCAAACTGCAAGATTAATGACAATTCATTGTGCTGAGGTCATGGATAGTGAAAATGATCCTAGAGTTGATATTTCCGCAATAAAAATCTATGTTCCTGAGGCTATGCATAGAGTAGTTGATCGAGCTATCCAAGTTTATGGGTGGAAAGGTGTTTCTGCAGACCTTCCTCTTTTCGGTATGTATCAAGGCGCAAGAACTCTAAGGCTGGCAGATGGTCCCGATGAAGTTCATAGGATTTTGATAGCTAAGCAAGTTTTGAAAAAATATCATCAAGGCTTATCTTGGGATTTTGGAATTTAAGGTTTGATAATTTTTGCTTCTTTAGCAATATTATCTTTTAGAAAATCTTTTTGAACTCCCTCGAGTTTAACAAGTTTTAAACTGGAAGAAGCAGTGGCAAT
Organism: uncultured SAR86 cluster bacterium; assembly: GCA_902514645.1. GTDB lineage: Bacteria > Pseudomonadota > Gammaproteobacteria > Magnimaribacterales > AG-339-G14 > MEDG-81. The sequence goes on along the minus strand of CABXRO010000011.1, from coordinate 29,365 downwards.
TAAATTTCCGTCTTGATGTAGCTCAGCTTTTGCAAAGCCAATTGATTTACCTAGTTTTACTATCTTTGATCGGCACTCCAGTGCGCCAGGGTGCCCAGCCGCTAAAAAAGAAACATTTATGTCAATAGACATTGGCGTATAAATAAAGTCGGTTAATTCCATTATTAAGAAAGCCATACAAGAATCCATCATTACAGTGGTAAAGCCTCCTTGGATAATAGTTCCGTTACTGTGACAAATATCTTTTGTAGCCAAGAATGACATTTTTAAAGACTGAGTTTTGAAATTAATTTCTAAAACTTTTCCAGAAAGCTGTTTCATGTATTCTGGAGTGTGGTCTTTTTTCATTTGATTGTTTATTTAGAAAAGTTGGAAAATACTTCAATAGCTTTTTTTCTTGATAGCTTTAAGTCAACTAAGTGTTCACTATACCCTGTCTGTTTTCTCTCTTCAGTAGACGGATCATGAATATTTTTTACAGATTCTAATTCAGGAAGCCATTTTTTTATAAAATTACCCTCTTTATCAAATTTTTCTGACTGCGTTATTGGATTAAAAATCCTAAAGTATGGAGCTGCATCGACACCTGTCGAAGCACTCCATTGCCAGCCACCATTATTTGAAGCAAAGTCTCCGTCTATTAGATTTTTCATAAAATATTCTTCGCCTTTGCGCCAATCAATAAGCAAATTTTTTGAAAGATACATTGCCACAATCATTCTTAATCTATTATGCATCCAGCCTGTGTTGTTGAGTTGTCGCATTGCGGCATCGATAATTGGGACACCAGTTTCCCCTTTTGTCCAGGAAATAAAGTTATCTTCATCAGCAGACCATGGAAAATCATCATACTTTTCAGAAAAAGAAAGATTCTTACTAACTCTAGGATTATGAAATAGGATGTATTTATAAAATTCTCTCCAAATTATTTCAGTTACCCATGTTTTTACTCCTATTTCGTCCTCAGAAAATTGTTCAAAAACTTTAAAAAGGCATTCATTAGAAGACAAAATTCCTGACGAAAGATAAGGTGAGAGAGAACTTGTTCCTTCTAGTGATGGAAAATCTCTTTTTTCTTTGTAAGAAAGAATTTTATTCTCAACGAACTTTTCTAGTTTTGTGAGAGCATTTTCCTCTCCTACTTCGTAAAGCTTTAAGATATTCATTCTTTCGACACTCATTTCTAAACTTTGAATTTTATCGCTTTCGAAATTTTTGGTTTTCTGTTTTTTTGGTAAATCAATAATTTCAGGTTTTTTTGAAATTAATTTTGATCTGAAAGCTCTTGAATAAGGAGTGAATACTTTAAAAAAGGTATCGCTTTGAGTTCTTATGCTATTAGGTTCGAATATTGAGGAATCATAAATATTCAATTTTTTGTTGAATTTAGTGAATTCCTTATCCAAATATGAGTTTCTTTGGATTTCATTGAAACCGTATTCTTTATTTACAAAAACTTCGCTTATGCTGTTGGTTTTAACGAACTCAACAATTTTTTTTCTCTCATCTTTTATTCCATCGGCTTTGATGAGTTTTAAAGGAATATTTAGAACATCAAGTTCTTTGGATAGTCTTTTTAAATGCTCAATTTGAAAGGCTATTTTTAAATCGCTTTCATTATGATCAGTCCATTTTTGTGGATTAATAATAAATAGGGCAGCTAAAGCTTCGCCATTATTAGACGCATTGGAGAGAGCGGGATTGTCCCTTAGCCTTAAATCAGAATTGAATATAAATAAATTACTCATATTTTGGCGACAAGATAATGTGATTAGTTGCGCCCAACATAAAATTTAACACACATCATCTTGCCAAAAAAAGCGAGCCTTTTATGGGGAAAAGACTCGCTAAATTCAGATTTAGGAGAGTTTCTTTGGGAGAAAATGAAAATCTGAATAAACTTATGATATATAAATAAAATTTATATTGGGTTATAAAATACTAAAATTTAGTTATATCAAGAAAGTTCTTCAAAGGTAATGCCAGCTTTCATTAATCTACTGATGAGAGGGTCGCCAAGTCCAACTGCAGAAGTTAATACCCCGCCAAACTCACTACCAAATGGAAGGTCTTCCGAAAAGGCTAGGGTCAGTGCAGATTCACAAACCATTTTTGAAGTTGATTTGTATCCCGGATCGCCAGAGCCAAATATCTCAAATCTTTTTTCGTTGCCATCTTCTAGATTTGCAACAAATAAACCCCTAAACCATCCATTATCCCTAGCCTCTTTGTTAGGACCATCTCCAGGCTTAGGTAAAAAAGGTCTCACAAGATGTCTTAGAGGAGTAGCAATAACTAAAAAAGCTGACATCAATGCAAAGGAAGCAATTCTTGCAGCTGCTTTTGAAGGATAACTTCCTAATTCTTTAAAAGTAAAATCTGGGCCGTAAGATTTTTGGTTTAAGTCAAATAAAGCAGCACTTCTTCTCACCACTCGTGTATTTGCAAAAGCCATCAAACCCATACCAGAAAAAGCATCAGTACCTGGAATTGGTTTTACTGAAAAATCATCTGTGCTTTTATTTTTTTGAACTTCAGAAACACTATCTTTTGGGTTTAATAAAAAAGAATCTCTCATCTCTTTGGGCAATGGGCCCATAGTAAACATAGTCTCAGTTGTGCCGCCACTAGCTCCTCCCTTTGCTGAATGATAAACCGTGACATGAGAAACTGGTTGCTTTGACCTGGTCACCGAAAAATAAACTCCTAAATCAGAGGGAATAGAATCGTATCCACATGAAGGCACTATTCTAGTTCCATCCAAGGCTGCCTTTTCATGAAATCTGTCGATTAAACCTCTAACCCAATGATTTTCTCCAGTGATATCGGTGTAATGGGTTTGACACTCCACACATGCTTCTACAACTTTTGTGCTGTATCTCGCAAACGGGCCTGCAGCAGACAAAACAACTTTAGTTTGACTCACAAAATTTTTAATTGCCTCATAATCATCAGAATCGGCAACAAAGATATCGCATTCCAACTTCAATTCTTCTTTTAATTCCTTAAGTTTTTTTTCATTTCTACCTGCTATTGCCCAATTCAGATCAGGATAGTTTTCTTTGAAATACTCTGCACAAAGTTTTCCAGTAAACCCTGTAGCTCCATATAAGATGATTTGATATTTCCTTTCCATATTTTTTCCTTAACTAATTATGCCATTAAATGATGATCAAAAAAAAAAATCCAAGCAATGAAGCTTGGATTTTTTTTACCGACTTTTCTTAAAATTTTACAGTTGGACCTATGTTTAATGTTTCACCATACTCTGTAATAGTAAGATCTAAACCAAAGTTCCAATCAGAATTTGGAATTTGAAAATCTACTCCGCCAATAATTGCTGTGCAATTCATTAAAGTACAATCTATGTTATTTGAATCTACATCAGTTTGGAGTTCAACGCTCCAATTCATATCATCAGCAGACTGCTTTACATAACCAGCGCTTATAAAGAAGCCATCTGCATCTAAAAGATTAACGGAAATTCCAAGAGCTGCAGCAGAAAAATCTGTATCTTGGTATTTAGCTTTTACAAAAAAAGCTCCTTCTGAAGGATCGCTGAAGGCATATCCTCCCATGACGGTCAAAGTTTCGAATTCAAGATCTACTTGGTCTCCATCATCAAGCAAGTCATGTTCAAAAACAGAATAGCTTACACCGTATAAAGCATTTTGATCTGTATAACCTTCAAAAGATACAAAGATATTGCCACCATGTGGCTCATAACCTTCAGCAGAAGTAAGTTCTTTATAGTCAACAGACCTATTACCAACACCAAAACTCAGCTCCATATAAGAAAAAGAATTTATTGCCATAAAAGAAATAAACAAAAATATTAATTTTTTTATCATAATCATCTCCAAAAAAAAATGATTATAATTTTTTTAAAATGAAAAATAAATTTAAATTTTTTTTTCTTTTGTCTTTTTTTTTGAAAAAGTCAACTACATGCAAACTGGTCGGGGTGGCGGGATTTGAACCCACGACCACTTGACCCCCAGTCAAGTGCGCTACCAGGCTGCGCTACACCCCGTTAAGTTTTTAGTATCTTAAGAATTTCTTTTAGAGATTCAACTACTTCAATATCTAGATTAAGAGAAAAATCGCCTCGATCTAAAACTTTTTTTGTAGCCTTTACATTTAAGCCTTTTTCAGACATTTCTTTAATTTTCATAAAAGTAATTAAATCTTTTTTTTGGAACATCCTTCTATTGGATACTCTTTCAACAGCAAAATACTCCTTAAAAGATTTTTCCCAATATCTCAAAATGTGGTCTTTTACAGATAAAATCTTGCTTGCCTCTCCCATCGTGAAGTATTTTTGATCCGGTAAGCTACTTAAATCTATTTGCAATTTTACAGTGACTCTCTGAGTTTTTTTGATGCTCTAAAAGAAACTACATTTCTATCAGAAATTTTATACGGCTCACCGGTTTTTGGATTTCTACCTGGTCTACTATTTTTATGTTTTACAACAAAGTTTCCTAACTTGGGTATTTTGATTTCTTCTCCTCTTTCAAGTCCCTTACTTATTTCTTCAAAATAAGCATTCACTATCCTCAAACAATCTTTTTTTGGAAGGCCAATTTGTTCTCTTAATGTGTTGATAATCTCAGCTTTTGTTATGGTCATTTATCTCAAAATAGCATTAAGTTCTTTTTCCAGACCGGAAATAATTAAACTTGTTTCATTATTTATATCATCTTCCGATAAAGTCTTTTTATTTGAACCCCAAGTTATTCTGAAGGCAATACTTTTTTTATCTTGTGCAATATTTTTACCAGCATAAACGTCAAATATTCTTAAGCTTTGTAAATAAGACTCTGAGGCACTTCTAATGCAGTTTTCTATCTCTTCGTAAGAAATATCTTTATCAACTTCAAAGGAAAAATCTCTCTGCGAGGTTGGATAGATAGAAGAAGATACTAATTTCTCTAAATTTTTACGATGTAAAGAGTCAATTTTCAATTCTAGATAGTAAAAAGGCTTAGCCAGATCCATCGTTTTAAGATATCTTGGATTAAGGCTGCCAACAGATCCAATTTTTTTATTTTTTTGAAAAATATCTGCTGAAGCATATGGGTGAAGTAAATCATTTGTTGTTTTTTTCCAAGAAAGATCGCTTAGTCTGAACTCTGTAGCCAGATCCTCAATAATTCCTTTTAAATGATAAAAATCTAAATTTTGGCTAGAATTCCAATTCTTCATTTTTTCACTGTCAAAGAGCAATGCAGCTAAATTTAAAGATTCCTTAGGATTTTTCTTAGAAAATGTTTTTCCAATTTCAAATAGTTTTAAATAGTTTTGTTCTCTGTTTAGGTTGAATTCCAAACTCTCAGCCAAACTTGGAAGTAATGAAGTTCTGAGAGTACTCAATGAGTTATTAAGAGGATTTTTCAGAGAAATACTTTCTTCAACGATATTTAAATTTTCTAAAACTTTTGCATCCAAAAAAGAATAATTAATGACTTCAAGAAAACCTTTATTCTTCATGAAAACTTTTATTGCATTTAAGAAGTTGTATTCAGATGTTTCATAATTTTGAGAAACTGGATCAGATTTAATTTGAGATAAATTATCATAACCGATCATTCTGGCGATCTCCTCAATGAGGTCTTCTTTAATTGATAAATCAAATCTGTGACTTGGTACTTCAAAGTTGAAGGTAGATTTAGTTTTTTTTAAAAGTTTTATTTCTAGTCTTTTTAAAATTGATAAGAGAGTGGTCTCTTTTATCGGCATACCTAATTTCTGCTCAATGTCTTTGAGAGAAATGCCTATTATTTTCTTCTTAGGAAAATATTTGTTTTTCTTTGTTTCAATTTTGGAAATATCTGATTCAAAAATATCCTGAATTATGGAAATAACATCTTTCAAAGCTTCTTCATGAAGTTCAAAGTCCACTCCTCTCTCAAATCTTTGCGAGGCATCAGTTTGGAAGCCATACATTCTAGCTTTACCCTTTATGATAGAAGGTGAAAAAAAGGCAGATTCAATAATAAAGTTCTTGGTTTTTTTTGAAACCGAATGTTTTAAGCCTCCTGAGATTCCTGCAAATGCAATGGGCTCTTTTTCATCTGCAATAACTAAGCAATCAGACGTTAACTTCAATTCTTTCTCGCCAAGAATTTTGATAGTTTCTTTTGGCTTTGCAAATCGTACTTCAATATTTCCGTTTATCTTATCTTGATCAAATACATGCATGGGTTGGCCACTTTCCAACATGACAAAATTAACAATATCAACAAGGGGATGAATGGATTGGATTCCCGAAGCGTTAAGGCTTTTTTTGATGTTTTCGGGGAATTTTTTCTTGATTTTTAGGTTTGAGATCGAAATAGCAGAATAAGCAGAACATGCATCAGCGGCAGATAGCCTAATACTTTTTTCAAATTTATGTCTTCCTTTAAAGGGAACCGATCTAGAAGTAGAAAATTTCTGGTTTTTAAATGCGCAGTAATCTCTTGCTAAACCTCTTACAGAAAAGCAATCTCCTCTATTTGGCGTCAAATCGAAATCAATTACTTTATCTCCTTGAAACGATTCTATTCCGTCGACTTCTATGCCAATCATTGTTAGGTCGTCACAAAGATTTTCGATTTTGAGTTTGGAATTTATAGTCTCTAATAATCTTGAATAAAGAATTTTCATTTTTTTATTGCGATAAAAATTTTATGTCGTTTGTAAATAAAGAACGCATATCTTCTATCTCATACAGAAGTTTAGCCATCCTCTCAATCCCCATTCCAAAAGCAAAACCAGAGAATTGGTTTGGATCCAGTCCCGCCATGTCAATGACGTTTGGATGCACCAATCCACAACCCATGATTTCGAGCCATTGTTTGGTTTTTTTATCCATAATATCTACTTCAGCTGAAGGCTCTGTGAAAGGAAAATAGGACGGTCTAAATCTTACTTTGGTATCGGGACCAAATAAAAAATCAATAAAAGTCATGATTTCATTCTTGAGGTGACCAAAATTTACATTTTCACTTATTACCAAACCTTCAATTTGGTGAAACATAGGAGTATGGGTTTTATCTGCGTCACTTCGGTAGACTTTCCCAGGACAGATAATTTTTAGAGGAGCCCCTCTCTTTTCGATTGCTCTAATTTGCACTGGAGAGGTATGTGTTCTTAATAAATCTCCGTTATCGAGATAAAAAGTATCATGCATATCTCTTGCAGGATGATCCAGAGGAATATTCAACGCATCAAAATTGTAATAAGCACTCTCTATCTCCGGACCATCTTCAATCAGATAGCCTTGAGCAGAAAAAAAGTCTGTTATTTTTAAAGTCGTAACTGTTAATGGGTGAAGCTTTCCTTGTGATTTATAGGAGCCCGGAAGAGTGATATCAATTCGCTCTTTTTCAAGAGATTCATTGATTGAATTTACTTCAATTTGTTCTTGTGCAGCAAATATTTTTTCTTCGCAGAGTTTTCTAAGTTCACCAATTGTCTTACCAAATTCTGGTCTATCTTTTTTGGAAAGATTTTTGATATTTTTTGAAAGTTCGGAAATATGACCTTTTTTTCCAAGGTATTTAACTTTGAGAATATTTAATACTTCTTGAGAGTTAATCTCTAGAAAATCTTTTTCAAGATCTGCCTTTAAAGCATCTAAATCCATGCTTCATTATGCTGCATTTTCCTTAGCAAGAGATACTAAATTTGAAAAAGCTTCGCTATCTTCTGCAGCCAGCTCAGCTAGAACGCGCCTGTCTAACTCTATATTCATTTTCTTGAGAGCAGACATAAATTTACTGTAAGTTAAACCATTTTCTCTTACCGCCGCATTAATTCTAATTATCCATAAAGACCTAAAATCTCTTTTTTTAACCCTTCTATCTCTATAAGCATACTGTCCTGCTCGAGTTACTGCTTGTTTAGCGACTTTAAAAGTTCTACTTCTAGCACCACGATAGCCTTTAGCAAGTTTTAGTACTTTCTTATGTTTTCTTCGAGACTCTACTCCCCTTTTAACCCTTGCCATTATGATCTCTCCCTGAACATTCTTTTTACTAACTTTTCATCACCATCTGCAAGAGAGGTAGTACCTCTAAGTTGTCTTTTTGATTTAGAGGACATCTTAGTTAAAATATGTCTTTTATTTGCTTGCTTTCTTTTCAATCCAGAACCAGTCTTTTTGAATCTTTTTGCAGCACCGCTGTGAACTTTAATCTTTGGCATGATTTTCCTACTTAGATTTGGATGGTGATAATAACATAACAAGCTGTCTACCTTCAGATAATGGTGCCTGTTCTACAGAACCCAATCCGTTGAGGTCTTCTTCTACTCTTTTAAGAAGATCTAGTCCGATGTTTTGATGCGCCATTTCTCTTCCCCTAAATCTCATTGTAATTTTTGCTTTATCTCCTTCATCTAAAAATTTCATAATTTTTTTGAGTTTAATTTGGTAATCGTTTTCCTCAGTTCCAGGTCTAAATTTTACTTCCTTGATTTGTGTTTTCTTCTGTTTCTTTTTCGAAGCAGATTTCTGTTTTTTCTTATCAAATAAATGTTTTCCATAGTTCATAAGTTTGCAAACAGGCGAATTTTTATCATCGTTAAGTTGAACAAGATCAAGACTTTCTTTTGACGCAATTTGAAGGGCATCTTCAAGGCTTTTTATACCTAGTTGTTCTCCAGAACTTGAAATTAACCTAACCTTTTCAGCTTTTATAAACTTATTGATGGGTTGTTTATTTTCTTTTTTATAGTTTCTTTTTGCTAAAGCCATAATTACTTAGCGAAAAAAGAAAAAAATCTTTTATGTACCAATCAAACCTCCTTAGATTTAATTTTATTATTCAAAATCTCACTAAATGCATCGATCGACATAGTACCTAAATCAGAACCTGATCTATCTCTAATAGCTAATGTCGAAGTTTCAATTTCCTTATCACCCAAAACTATGATGTAAGGAACTTTTTGCATAGAGTGGTGGCGGATTTTATAAGCGATCTTCTCATTCCTCAAGTCTGAATTTACCCTAAAACCGTTATTTTTTAGAATATTTGTAATTTCATCCGTTTTTTTGGCCTGTTTTTCTGAAATATTCATAGCAACTGCTTGGATTGGAGCTAACCATACCGGAAAGTTTCCGGCATATTGTTCGATAAGAATTCCTATGAATCTCTCAAAAGAACCCAGAAAAGCTCTGTGCAGCATAACTGGAATATGTCTTTCTCCATCTTTTCCTATGTAAGAAGCATCTAATCTTTTAGGCATATTGAAATCGGCCTGCAAAGTACCGCACTGCCACTCCCTATTCAGGGAGTCCGTTAAGACAAAATCTATTTTGGGACCATAGAAAGCACCGTCACCTTCAGCAATTTCATAAGATATACCTTGGCTATTTATAGCACCTTCCAGAGCCTGTTCTGCTTTATCCCAAATTTCATTTGTTCCAACTCGTTGTTCTGGTCTTGTAGATAACTTTATATCCAACTTTTCAAAACCTAATTCTTTGTAAATATTTGAAAGGATATTTATAAAAGAACCAGCCTCATTTTCAATTTGGTCCTCTGAACAGAAAATATGACCATCATCCTGAGTCATTTGTCTGACTCTCATTAAGCCGTGCAATGTACCTGAAGGCTCATATCTGTGACAAGAGCCAAATTCAGAATACCTTATTGGTAGGTCTCTGTAAGATTTAAGTCCTTGGTTATAAATTTGTACATGGCAAGGACAACTCATCGGCTTTAAAGCATTAACTCTTTTTTCATTAGCATGCTCCTCATCGATCTCGGTTATGTACATGTTTTCTCGATATTTGTCCCAATGGCCAGATTTCTCCCAAAGCTTCCTATCCACTACTTCAGGAGTTTTAATCTCTTCATATCCTGAAATTTTAAGTTTCTCTCTTATGTAGTCCTCTAAAACTCTAAATATAGTCCAGCCTTTTGGATGCCAAAAAACCATGCCTGGGGCTTCCTCCTGAAAATGAAATAAATCATATTTTTGTCCTAGTTTTCTATGATCCCTTTTCGAAGCCTCTTCAATGTTGTTTAGGTATAGATTCAATTCCTTTTCTGTATTCCAAGCAGTTCCATAAATTCTTTGAAGCATTTTCCCTTTTGAATCTCCGCGCCAATATGCTCCTGAAATATTCAATAATTTAAAACTTTTCACATGTCTCATTGAAGTTACATGCGGGCCTTTGCACATATCAACGTATTCTTCATGAAAATATAAAGCGATAATTTCATCTTCAGGAATATCATCGATAATTTTTAATTTGTAATCTTCTTTTCTGTCTTTAAAAACCTTTTTGGCTTCTTTTCTAGATACTACTTTTTTAATTACAGAATATTCAGTTGAAGCGAGTTCTCTCATTCTGTTTTCAATTTCTCTTAAATCTTCTTCGGTTAATTTATTTTCTAAATCAATGTCGTAATAAAATCCGTCATCTATTACAGGGCCTATAGCCATTTTTGCTTCTGGGAATAATTGTTTCAAAGCATGACCGAACAAATGAGCACAAGAGTGTCTAATTATTTCAATGCCCTCTTGATCAACATTTCTAACAATTTCTAAAGAACAATCTTGTTCAATTAAATCTGATCCGTCTTTTAGAACGCCATCTATTTTTCCTGCAACTGTTGCTTTTAGTAATCCTTTGCCGATGTCTTCAGCAACATCTTCAATAGAGAGAGGTTCGTTAAAGGTTTTTTTTGAGTTGTCGAGAAGAGTAATTGTTACCATAAGATCGACCTATACGAGGGGCCTGTTTAGAACAATTATAACAAAAACTTAAGGAGAAAGAAGACAGCTGTCCCATGTATGATCTTTAAGAAAATACTTTATTCTTTCATGAGTTCTGTTTTGTCTTTCTTGCCAAAACTCTACAGAAATCGGAGCTAAAACATATAATCCACAATGTTTTGGTCGTTTAACTGCGGATTCGTCATGTTTTTTTAAAAATTCGTCTATATCTTTTTTGAGATCTTCATATGAATTTATTACAGAGCTTTGATTAGAGATTATTGCTGAAATTCTAGACTTTAGAGGCCTAGAATTAAAATAATCATCAGAATCCTTTTCAGGAGCTTTAGAAATTACTCCTTCTATCCTAATTTGTTTTTTAAGCTCTCTCCACCAAAAATTTATAGCAACTTTATTATTTGAATTAATTTCCATGCCTTTTTTACTATTGTAGTTTGTATAAAAAACAAGGCCTTCATCTGATATTTTTTTTAAAAGGACAACTCTTGAACTAGGTTGTCCATTATCGTCGACAGTAGCTATATTCATAGCATTCCAGTCTACAAGATTCAAAGATTCTGCTTCTTCAAGGATTTTTAATATCCCTAAGAAAGGCTCTTGAGAGACTTTTCCTTTCTCAATCACTTATTTTCTTCTAACCCAATAGTCGAGGGACAAATAATTTCCTCCACCATATATTAGGGGAATGGCTAAAACCAATATATAAGTAGCAGCCATTTCATATCCACCAGCATCTGCATTCCATCCGTTTGGAAAATGGAAATAGGCAGCAACAAACATTGCAAAAATTATCGGAACAGAAGCCCATCTTGTGAACAAACCCAATAGTAAAAGAACAGCTCCTCCTGCTTCAGCGAGGATCACAAGCCAAGCAAAGAAAGTTGGAAAAATAAAATTTAGATTATCAGAACCATTTGGGCCTAAAAATTCGGCAAATCTGGGATTTACTATCGGCAGACCTTCATTCCAAGAAAGTTTATTTCCTGAGGTTCCTGCTCCCCAAAAGATAAAAAAAAGATAAATTCTTACTAGAAATAATAATAAAAAGTCTAACTTAGATAAGTTTTTCAAAATATCATCTATATTGAAAATTATGTTTTTTACAAAATTCATAAAACTAAATTATCATTTTTGATGTCTTTTTTCTAACTCTTCATAAGCTTCTTGAATTTCTATGAATTTTTCCTTAGCTTTTTGTATAAACTCTTCAGGAAGTCCTTTGCCAATTAAAGTATCAGGATGAAATTCTTTTCGTTTTTTTAAGTAAGCTTTTTTTATTTCCATAAAAGAACTGTTTTCTTTTACCTCTAAGACTTTATAAAAGTTCTTATTTCTATCAACATACTTATCGTATAAAGATTGGTAAACTTTGTTTTCAAAATTAAATATTCTAGGTATTTTTTTTAACAGTAGTTCTTCTTTTGGATGGAGCAATCCATCAGCAAGAGCTAATTCAAAGAGAATTTCATAAAAAACTAAAAGTGAATTTGGACTTGAAGAGAGGATTTGATAAAGATTCGAAGCATAAGATTCAAAAGAAATATTGTCGTCTTTCGCTTTTTGAAAAATATTAATAGCAAACCTTCTGTGTTCTTGATTAAGATTAAGTTTTTTTGAAATTATTTCTTCTATTTTCTTTATTTCACTTTCATCTACTCTGCCATCAGCCTTTGCAATTTTTGCAAGACAAGCAAATAAAGCTGTAAAGAAAGCGACTTGTTTATCAAAGTTATTAGGTCTTTTTCTCTTAGAGCGAGATGACAAATTTGAGCCAATCACGCTTCCTACTAAAGCTCCTATAGGCCCAAGAACTACGAATCCTAAAAGACCCCCAGTTATGCCTCCCCAAATACTCATAATTTAAATGTTTTAATTTCTATCTATTTTTGTTTCAATGTACTTTTAAAAGGAGAGATGAACAAGTGTCAGAAAAAAGTTTACCAGCAGTAGATTATCTTAAAATACCTGAAGATGGAGACCCTTATTTAGAGGGCCATAAATGTAGTGACTGTGGAGCGGTGTTTCTTGGAGAAAGAAAAGTTTGTTCAAAGTGTTTTGCTAGAGACAAAATTTCTGCAGTAAAACTTGAGGAAACAGGAGTTTTACATTCCTTTTCAGTTGTTTATAGATCTTTTCCTGGAATTGATGTTCCTTATATCTCAGCAATTGTTGATTTAGATGGCGGAGGAACAGTAAAAGGCAATCTAATTAACATTGAGCCAGATCCCGAAAAAATTGATTTTGGAATGAAAGTAAAACTGACTTACCAGGATGCTTTGGGTAGGAAAGATAAAGAAGGAAACTCTTACTTGAGTTATTTCTTTGAACCAGCATAAAATATACATAAATAGGAGAAATTATGAGTGACGTATACGTTTTAGGAGTAGATATGATTAAGTTTGGAAGATTTCCAGACAGAACAGTTCCCGACATTGGAGCTGAAGCTGCTCTAATGGCTTTAGACGATGCAGGCCTAACCATTAAAGATATGCAAGCTATGTATTGTGGAAATCTTGGCCAAGCAAATGCAATGGTTGGTCAAAGAATTCTTCAAGAAATTGGCCAAACAGGCATACCGGTAGTCAATTGTGCTAACGCTTGCGCAACTGGTGCTACTGCATTCAGAGAAGCTTGGATGTCTATCAAAGCAGGAATGTATGACGTTGTTTTGGCTGTTGGAGTAGAACAAATGGGTAAAGGTCTTTTAGGAGGCACAGGAGGTGGCGAAGGAATACCCAAGGAAGGTCTTTTGGGTTCTGGAACCATGCCATGTGTTTTTGCAGAAGCTGGAATGGAGCATTCAAAAGAACATGGAACTACTTTTGAACAATTTGCAAAAATTTCAGTTAAAAATCATCATCATTCAACAATGAATCCCAAAGCAATGTATCAAATAGAAACTCCTCTGGATGTAGTTATGAATGCTGAAATGATTTCTTACCCAAACACAAAATTAATGTGTTCTGTAAATGTCGATGGATCTGCTGCAGCGGTTTTAGTTTCTGAGAAAAAAGCAAAAGAACTAGGAATGGAAAGAGCAGTGAAAGTTAGAGCGTCAGCTATGGCTAGTGATCCTTATACAGATAGAGATCTTGTAATGCCAGATGTTAATGCTTGTACAAGATTAGCTGCGGAACAGGCATATGAAATGGCAGGCGTTGGTCCTGAAGATATTAATCTTGTTGAATTACATGACTGTTTTGCCACCGCTGAAATGCTTCATTATGAAAACCTAGGTCTTTGTAAAGATGGAGATGCAGGAAAAATGATTGATGAAGGACATGTTGAACTCGGCGGCAAAGTGCCCGTTAATGTTTCAGGTGGACTTTTATCGAAAGGCCATCCTTTGGGTGCTACTGGAATAGCAAATATTTATGAGGTTTGCACTCATTTAAGAGGCGAAGCAGGAGGTAGACAAGTTGAAGGTGCAAGGCTTGGAATGACTCATGTTATTGGTCTAGGAACTGCTTGCGGCATTCATATTCTAGAAAAAGTCTAATTTAGTGATTATTGGCGTAACTGGAGATACGCATAATAATCTCAAAAGTATAAGAAAGATCTGCTCTATTTTTAACCAAAATAGAGTAGAGCTTGTTTTTCACACTGGGGATATATCTTTACCTAAATCCTTGTCAGCATTTAAAGATCTAAAGTGTCCTTTAATTGTTGTATTAGGAAACAATGATATTGATGAAAAAAAAGGGCTAGAACTTGCAGCAAAAGAATTTGCTTGTGAAATTTTTGAAGAACCTCATTCGATAAAACTTAATAATAAAAATATCTCTTTATTGCATCATCCAGATTTAATTGATGAAGACATGATCACAGAGAGTGATATTATCCTTCATGGTCATACCCATAGATTTAGGCTAGAAGAGAGTAATAATTGCATTATTTTTAATCCAGGAGAATGTGCTGGTTTTATGAAAGGAAAGAATCAGGTTGGGCTAGTTGACTTAGAAAAACTTGATGCGAATGTCATTAATTTTTAGATTTCTTCTTTGTCACCAAGTAAGAAATAATTAGTAAGAAAAAAAATATTATTAGGAATGGCCTAAACACTCGAGATATTCCATGGCCTTCTAAAATAGAAGCTTCCAAGAGGAATATTGATAAAATTGGAGCCAAAGAAGTATCCCCGGGTGCTTTGAACCAAATACTCACCATGAGTGCAAATGAAAAACTAAAAGTTAAAATTTTTATAAACTTACTTTCAAATATCTTTGTTAAAAGGTAAGAAATGAGAAATGATAAAAAGAAATATACTAGCCAAAAAAAAGTCATAGGAATCTTTTCATAAAATTTTCAGTAGTTAAAGAATCTCCAAGAATCTTTAAAATTTTTTTCTTAGCAAATTCATCTTCAATCTCAATTTTTGATAAATGTTTTATATATTTATCTTTGAAAATATAAGTAGGAGGTACATTTTCTTGCTCTGCCATCTCTTCACGCCACAAAAATATTTTTTGATCTTTCTTTGATAAACTATTTTTTTGTCTTTTTAATCTAAGCTTTTTTAATGAAGAATTTCCTAAGACAGCCTCTTCTTCAGATTTTATAAAAGCCTGCTCTAATAGACCTATTTTACCCAGCTCCTTTTTTTGGAAGGAATATATTTCAATCAAAAAATCAACATCGTCAGAAGCGTATTTAATTTGATTTTGAGTTAAAGGTCTTTTTAACCAGTTTGAATTAGTTTCAGACTTTTTTAATTCAATCCCAAAAAAACTTTTTACAATCTTTCCATAAGATCTAATATTAGATTGAGATAATATTTGATCAGCAATTTGAATATCAAATACATTATGGGCATGAATATTCATGCACTTACTTAAAACAGTTGCATCGCTTCTAACTGAATGAAAAACTTTTAAATAGTGTTTATTTTCTATATATTTCTTTAAAACTTTCCTTGGATCTATTGTTAAGCAGTCAACGAGAAATAATTTAGAATTTGCGACAATTTGAATTAAAGACAATTTTGGAAAATATGTAGTTCTCCAGTCAAACTCGGTGTCTAAGCCAATGATATTCGTTTTGGAAATTTGTGCTTCTAAATTTTTAAGTTCTTCATAATTATCAACAAAAAATAAAGGTTTATTTTTTTTTAAAGTTCTTCTAAAAAAAGATTTAATAGGCATTCTTATAAGTTTTTATTTTCATCATAATAATAAAGTCTTTCAATATCTGACTCTTCTACCTCTTTTCCGTATTGAATTTCAATTATTTTACATACTTCATTATTTGGGTTTATTATTTGGTGCCATTCATTTTTTTTCACTTGAAAAATATCCTCGGTTGAAAGCCTATATTCTTTTTTTTCAGATTCTTGAGATTTACTATAATTTACAATACAAGACCCTTCACTAATAAACCAAAGCTCATTACGATGAAGATGTCTTTGAAAGCTCATGCCCTGTTTTGGAAGAACAACAAGTTCTTTGACCTTTAAATTTTTATTGGAATATAATTCATAAAACTCACCCCACAGTCTTTTTTCTTTTGGGAAACTCCAATCTTTAAGAATATCACTTGAAGAATTTTTTTTATCATCTCCCCCGACTGAAAATTCAAATTCAATACCTTTTACATCCTGTTCAGGGATATTTGAGTCATTTCTGTCTCCACCGTTACAAAATATTATTTTGTCGTTTGGGTATTTTTCTTTCAAGGCCTCAAGTGCATTTTTACAACTTCCTAAATCGTCATCTTCGAAGTTAATAACCTCATCCACGAAAGTGATAGATTCCAAAATATTTTTCCTTTCAGAAAATGGAAGAAAATATTTACCTTTTTTTCTTATGAGCCACTCATCACTGTTTAGAGCAACAACAAGTTTTTTTCCTAATTTTTTTGCGGATTTAATGTACTCTATGTGGCCGCTGTGGAGTGGATCAAAACCGCCGCTAATTACTGAAATAATCACTTTTTACTGAAAATTAGAATATCTTGATGAAAATATGTTTATTATACAGACTTTATTTATCAAATTTTAGACGAGAAAATATCTTGGTTTATTGATTCTTTACGCATATCAAGTCTAGGAAAATGAAAGAAAAAATTTTAATTACTGGCTCTTCTGGATATCTAGGAAAAGAAATAATTTCTGATCCAAGAATTAAAAAATTTGAGATTATTACTCTAGATAAAAATAAAGATTCTAATCCCGATATTCATGTAGATCTTAATTCCGAAAAGCTTGAAGATATACTTTCAAAAACTTTGGACTTGGAAGTAAATTATTCGATATTAAATCTCGCCGCTGCTAGAACGGATTACGCTTCTAATGACAAATACTTTCTTGAAAATATAAAGGCTACTGAAAACTTTTTATCTGTTTTAGATTCTATGAAAGTTTATGTTAAAAGGTTTATCCATTTAAGTTCGGTAGCAATTTTTGAAGGATTTCAATTAATAGATAAAGAAGTTTGTTTTGATGAACTTTCATCAGACAAATGCTACCAATATTCCAAAGCAACTCAAGAAAGAATCATTTCTAAATGGGCAGAAAAAAATAATATTAAACTAACAGTCATAAGACCTTCGGCAATTTTTTCAAAAAACCAGCCTAGTAATACAAACATTGGGAAACTAATTTTTTTTACTAAGTATTCTCCAATTATTTTTATGTCTCCAGTGAAAAAATCTCTTACCTACATAAAAAACTTAACAGACAACATATTTGAGTCTCTAACTTCTAATAATCACGGCATCATGCTCGCGATAGAGAAGCCTGTAACAAACGTATATGAAATTCAAAAAATGATCTTAGAACGAAAGAAATTTCCATCTATAAAAATTTTTTTGAATAAAAAAATAATTATAAAAGTATCAACTATTTACTCAAAAGTATTTGGTTTGTTTTTTTCAGATCCAGTTTTTACTCCAAATAGAGTAGAAAAATTTTTTAAAGATACGGCAGAATTTAAAGAAGGCGATCTTGAATATAAACAAAATATATCTCTGGAAAGAGCTTTTAAAGATTGTTTATAAGCTTCAAGATATTACCTTTTCAGAAATCAAATTAGATAGATTCCAGATATTTACATTTACTGCATCAGATTTTAAATCTGCATTACTGATACAAAATCCTTTCGAATTGTGTTCACCATTTTTCATAGCAACGAAATTAAAATTATCCTTTAGATTAATTTTTCCTTCTCCAATGGATGTGAATTTAGAATCTATAGAATTACTATAGGTTAAGGTAACAAAGATACTCATTTCTTCCTCATTGATATCTAGCAGGCCGAATAGACACTCATTGTATTGATCTGAGATTGTCAAAAGTTTTTTATGTGCATTTTTTAAATCACTTCTTGAAGAAAATGTTATTAAAAAATCTCTAGACATCCTAGGTTTAACTTTAAGAAATGGAATATCGACCAATTTTAAAAAATCTGCATGATTATTTAATCTCCAATAGTAAACTGGTTTTGAACAAGGCTTTTGGCTTAAAGCTGTAATAATAAAAATATTGCTATCCTTTAAAGCAAGGTATTTGCCAAGTATTTTGTCATATACCTTCAAAATATCCTTAATTGGGTCGAAATGACTTCCAATATACCAACTTGGATTTTTTTTGTTTTGTTCTGGAACAAACTCTGAATTGAGAAAATAATGGTGTTGAATATGCGCACCGCAGTTTAAAAATACACTACTCAAATCAGTTTTATACTTCTGGTGAAGTTTCAGATGGAAATTAGCAAGGAAGAAATCTAAAAAGATTGCTTTGTACCAAGGCTTAGAAAAAGATTGAATAGCAATTAAAAAATACGATAAAAAATTTTTTATTAAATATCCTTTGAATAAAATAGCTAATAAAAGTATAAATAAATCATTTGCATTAAAAAAAGCTTTATTGTTGTCATTCACAAGTTTAGATAAAACCTTTCCAATTTTTTTTTCAAAAATTGATCCTTTTTGAGAAAAATTAGACCAAGGGTCTGAAATATAAAAAGAAGCACCTTTTGGGCTATTACCTCCATTCATGGGACATACACAACCTATGGTTTTTCCATTTTTAATTAAATTATCAAAAAATTGAGAGGAATGTTTATTTAAATTATCGCCTAAATGAAAAATGCCATGTTCCTGAAAGTTTTTTGAAGAGTAAAAACTAGTCCACTGAATCCATGGCTCTAAATTTATTAAATCCTTTTCGGAATCAGTTTCTAAGAAATTCCATTGAAGAGTCTTTTTAATATTTTTGAAATCATACTTTTCAGCATATTTCTTATAATAATCTATATTCACCTCATTTAGCTGGAGGATTATATTTCTATTCATAAATTTTCAAAAAGTTTATCAATAATGTTTTCTATTCTAAAGTTTTCATATGCATACGAATATCCTTTATTTCCTAAAAGCTTTAAATCAGATTTATCCAAATCATTTATCATTTGATTTATATTTTCTTTCTCATGATTAGAAGAAAATCCACAGCCAGATTCTTTTAAGAGTTTATGAGAGTCGTTAAATTCATCGGCAATTACAATAACTGTTAAAGATGCTTTCATATATCCAAGAAGCTTTCCAGGTACAACGGGAGTCTTTACATCCTCTGACAAAGCAATAAGTCCAATGTCAACTTTAGACAGTAAAGATTCATAATCTTCCGAAGATATAAAAGGAAAAATTCTTACGTTTGGGAGATTTTTTTTATTTATATAATCCTTAAATGCCAGAACCTCAGAGCCTTCTATAAGGAGAATCAAGTCATATTCCTCAGTATTTAGCAGATCAAAAGATTCTATGAAACTTTTTAAACCTGAGATCTGCGAAGGGCCTAGAATTCCAGCAAAAATTATATTTTTTTTACTTGAATTTATTTCAAAGTCTAAATTTAAAGGAAAATTTGATCTTTTGAAATCAATCCAGTTATGCATTACTTGTAACTTACTTTTTGTGAAAGGAAAAAACTCTTTTATAAATTTAAGATTGCCATAGGAATGCGTTGTAATAACATCTGAAGACTTATAGATTTTTTCTTCTATAAATCTAAATAACCAAATTAAAAAAGTATTTTTCAGGATGCCTAGGTCTATAGCTGATTGAGGAAATAAATCTTGAACATTTATTATTAACTTTGAATTTAAAAAAAATCTTAGTAAAACTCCAGTTAAACCTAAGGTAAGAGGAGGAGAATAAATAAAAACATAATCAAATTTTTTGAAATAAAAAATTGCCCAAAAAAAATAAATAATAGGAGCGATTAATGAAAAAAAACCTCTGAGTAAATAGGCTGAGGATTTTTGAAAAGGTATATATATTCTTTTGGTAATTACATTTTTATCCAAAATTCTTTTTGAATCTGGAGGTTTTCTATCTGAGTAAGAAGTCAAGACAAAAACTTCAAAATTTTTCTTTATTAAGTACTCACTTAAATCTGTCATTAAATTGGCAGCTGATCCAATTGAAGGAAAAAACTGGTCACTGATAATAAGGATTTTTTTCTTTCTCACTTAGTATCTATGTAGATATTTTTTCAAATAAACTCAAAGTTAAATCCATAGTTTCCAACTCGTCTAAAAATTTTTCTTTGAAGTCAATTTCATTTGCATTGAATAAAAAGTGATTTATTTGATTTTGAAAACCAAGATCATAGCTATATTTTTTACTATTAAATTTTTTTTCAAAAGATTCTAATAATTTAAAATCTACTACTCTAAAAAGCTTTCCATTTTGAATTACCTCAAAAATTTCACGCGGAGCACTTCTAGAGCCCTCAGAAAAATACATCAGGCTCGATACTGAACCATCCTCATGTGAGAAAGTTGAGGAAAAATTTTCAAATTTAATTGCTGAAGAGCCCAATCCATTGGCTGAAATTTCGTTTATTTTAGATTTAGAAATGAATTTAATCATATCTATAAAATGAGAACATTCAGAAATAATTCTGTTGCCACCCTCCTCTTTAGAGTAAAGCCAATGATCTTTGTCTATTTTTCCAGCATTAATAGATACGTTTATCATCATTGGAGACTGGTAATCTATTTTTTTTATTAACTCTTTTATTGTTTGAGAATATCTTCGATTGTGTCCTACAAGTATTAGAGGCAGTTGATTTATTTCGCTTATTAATTTTTTGATTTCATCTAACTCTTTTCTTGAGGTACATAATGGCTTTTCTATTAAAAGATTCTTTTTAGATAATACTGATTTCTTAATTGTTTCAAAATGGTCAGAATGTCTTTCCAATGAAATAACATGAGTTATTTCTTCATCGGTAAAAATATCTTCTTTATCAGTTGAGCAATTATTAAAAGAGAACTTCTTCGATATATGATTTGCTTTTACAGAAGTTTTGGAAACTAGAGTTTTGAATCCGACCCCTTTTATTTTTCTTAAAGCTGGTAAAAAAGTCATAACTGCATGATTTCCAGCTCCAATAACTCCTAAATTATTTTTCTGTTTTGAAAAAAAACTTCCTGGAATATTTTGAAGATTTTTTTTCTCGCTTTTAATGACATCGTTTGGGTAGCTAAAAACTACCCCAAGATCATCTTTATTGATTCCTTTTACTAAATTCTCATATAGTTCTTTTGCTTTACTGAAAGATTCTTCACGAGTAATTATTTTTTTAACATCTATTAATTTAGCATCTATAAGTCTTATAAATTCAATGAGATTTCTTTCTTGGGTCCACTTAATTATATCTTCAGGATAATCAATCCCTTTGTTCTCATAAGAATCCTCTAAAGCTCCGAATCCTCCCGCCTTGGAAACCCTTATGGATACTTGCTTTTCCCACATTAATTGTCTATCGATGGAAATATCTAAGTTTCCTAGAATAATTATTGTTCCATTTGGTTTTACTATTTCCAAAGCATCTAAAAGAGGCTTATTGTCATTTACATTACAAGCAATAATTACTGAGTCTAATCCTCTAGAAATAGAGGAGTTAATATAAGACTTAAATTTTTCTTCATCACTAAAAGAACTAATTTTTAAATTATTTAATTCATCGGATTTAAAAGTATTTGGATCGTAACTTACTATGTTACTTCCATAAGCCTTAAGAATCTGTGAGCATAAATTACCTAAAATACCTGAACCCAAAACTCCAATTGAAGCTCCTCCCAATTGAAGGTTACATAGTCTACAAGCATGCATAGAAATGCAGCCCAACATTCCAAAAGCGCTTTCTTTAAGATTTTCTTGAGTCGTTTGTGCAAGCATAATCTCGGGCAAAACAATAAATTCAGAATGAGATGCTAAATTAGATCCAACAGCCGCAACGAAGTCTCCCTTCTTAAAATTCTTAATATTTTTCCCAACATCTATAACTTTTCCGCTAGCGCTATAGCCTAATGGAATTGGAGAATCCAATTTATTCAAAGACATTTTTATAGCTTCCGTTAAGCTGGTTTGTTTTACCTTATCTATTACTTTTTTTACTAAGTCAGGCCTTGAAATTGCTTTTTGCAATAAATTCTTTTTTGCTAAATTTACCATCGACGTCTCTGTGCCCAGAGAAACAGCAGAATAATAGGTTTGAACTAGCACCTCATCCTCTCTAATTGTAGGGAAAGGTAATTCTTCAATACTTATGTTTCCAGAAGAGTAATTTTGTATAAGCGTTTTCATATAAAATTTAATCCCTTACAGCAGAGCTCATTCCTGGAGGAAAATCAGTAGATTTAGATATTTCATCTTCAAAAACTTCAAACCATTCAAGAGTAAGATTAAACCCTTCTTCAAAATCAAAAAAAGGTTTGTAACCAATCAGTTTTTCTGCTTTTTTTATGGAGGCAAGAAGTCTTGGCTTTGTGTCCCATTTTCTTCTTGGTTTGTAAAGAAAATCTTTATTATTATTTGTTACTTTCTTTACTAACTTTGCCATTTTAATTATGGAAGTTTCTTTACCTGAAGCTAAATTAAAGTTTTCTCCTATAGCTTTTTCGTAGAAACCTGACCTGATTAGACCCTGAACTAAATCCAAGCAAAAGGTAAAGTCTCTTGTTTCCTTACCATCCCCTGTGATTGGTAAATGTTGACCATTTCTAGACCAAAATAAAAAATTGGGAATTACATTTCTGTATTGACCTGGCACCTCTCCGGGGCCATAGGAATTAAAAAATCTACAATTTACAGTTTTTAGGCCGTAGTGATGATTATAAAAATTACAATACATCTCACCAGTCATCTTATTAATTTGATAGGGTGTAGTCAGGTGCATTGAAATAAAATCTTCCACGAGAGGTAATTTTGGATATGATCCATAGATAGCACATCCGCTTGAGGCATAAACAAATCTCTCGACATTAGTTAAAGCGGCGTACTCAAGTAACTTAATTTGGCCCAAGACATCTACAGATGCAGAATTTTCTGGATAATCTACTGAATTTTGATTAGCAAAAAACGCAGCAAGATGAAAAATAATTTCAGGTCTTTCTTTAAAAACTCTTTTTAAATCTTTATCATTTCTAATATCGCCTTTGACAAAGATCATATTTTCTAGGGAAGGAAGATTCCAAGGTTCTTCATCACGGATTGCAGACAAATTATCTAAAACTATTATCTTTCCTCTTTTACCGACAAGCTTAGAAAGAGAGATAGCTAAATTACTTCCTATGGCACCTGCTCCACCAGTAATCAAAATAGTTTTTTTCTTATAAAAATTTTCTAATTTTTTTTCAAAATTACAATTTTTAAGATACTCAAAACATATTTTTTCTCTGAATTTATTTTTCATTATTCGTCACTACCTTGTTTATAATTCTATTTGAGGTTTTTCCATCTCCAAATGGATTTTTAATACTAGACATTTTTTTGTACTTTCTTTCATTCTCTATAATTTCTTTTGTCATATTATAAACTTTATCTTCATCTGTACCGATCAATAAACCTCCTCCAGCATCAATGATTTCAGGTCTTTCTGTAGAGTCTCTTAAAATAAGAATAGGATTTTTAAAAGAAGGAGACTCTTCTTGCAGGCCGCCACTATCTGAAAGAACAAGGTCTGTTTTATCCATTAATTTAAGAAGGTCTCGGTAATTCAAGGGCTCTAAGAGAGACACTTTATGATTATCTTTAAGTATTGTTCTAACTACTTTTTTTACATTTGGATTTGGATGTACCGGAAAAAATACATGAATATTGAATGTTTTGGTTAAATTATTAACTGCGCGACATACATTTTTAATACCATTTTGGTGATTTTCTCTTCTATGCATAGTGAGCAGTATTTTAAAGATTTTTTTGTCATCGATAATATTTACATTTTTTTGTAATTCTTTTGATGAAAAAGGATTATTTTTTGCCTTGGTCTTAATAAGCTTTATGGCATCTACAATCGTATTTCCAACTACAGAAATTTTTGTATTAGAAATTCCTTCTTTTAGTAAGTTATTTTTAGAATTTTTTGTAGGACAAAAATTATGTTCTGCGAGATACGAGAGACCTTTTCGGTTAAATTCTTCTGGAAATGGTGAGCGAAGATTATTTGTTCTTAATCCCGCTTCTACGTGATAGACGGGAGTATTGTTATAAAATGATGTTATTCCAGCAATATAAGAGGAAGAGGTATCTCCCTGAACAAAAACCCCTTGAAATTTATTTTTTTTAAAAATCTTTTCTATTTCAAAAAAAAGTTTAGAAGATAATTCACTTAATGATTGATTTCTTTGCATTGTATTTAAAAGAAAATTTGCCTTTAAACCAAAAAGAGGGAGAACCTCATTTGCCATTTCCTCATGTTGCCCAGTAAGTAAAATTTTGTATTTAATTTTTCTCTTTTTCATTTCAATGCATAAAGGGGCTAGCTTTATTGCCTCTGGCCTTGTTCCAATAACAACTAAATAAGGCATGATTTTTTTTTGCATAATTAATTAATCTTTAAAAATTTTGATAAGAGACTCTTAACTTTTCTTTTATGGAAAAATTTCCAAAGTAATGGAATGTTTGCCATCAAATAAAGAAACAGATAAACCATAGAAACATGAATATTTTTTTTAATTAAAGTTTTAGCCTGATTTTTATTACCATTTTCATAGTGATATCTAGCTAAATAGTACTCACCTCTGGCATAGGCAGCCTCAAATCCTTTTTTATTTAAATCAAATATTTTTTTATGCGTATCTTTCAAATAGTCAAGAGTTTCAAACCTTTCAGAAGCCCAATTTTTCATGAATTTGTTTGTAAGCGAATCCTCGTAAATCCGGTAAGAACCCAAAATTTTTTTTTGAACCATAACTGGAGAAAGAGCGCAAATTTTCATGAAAAGGTTATATTCTTCAGAGGCAGTAAAATTATGATTAAAATTCAAATTATTCATTGAAAGAAAATTTGCATTTATTATTGGGGTAACCATATTAATTTCAAAATTTTGAAGTTGATCATTAAATATATATCCAGAATTATATTTTGGAATTTGTTTTCTAAAAGCTTTGCCCATTTGATCAATCTCTGTAACTCCAGAATATCCTAGTGCAAAATCGCTTCCTTCTATCTCTTCTAACTGAATCTCCAGTTTTTTTTTCATCCACAGATCATCTGTATCTAGAAAAGTTATCCATTCTCCATTAGATAAATTTAAAGCCTCAGCTCGGGCATGCCCAAGGTTCAATAATTTTTGAGAATTAAAGACTTTTACTTTATTCCCAAACGAATGAGCTATTTCTTCGCTGTTATCTGTCGAAAAATTATTAAAAAAAATAATTTCCCAATCGGTAAATGTTTGGTTGAAAACTGATTGAATTGACTCCTTCAGAAAGGAAGCTCCATTATGACAGTTCATTACTACAGAAATTTTTGGCATTAGCTAAAAAAATTCTTAATCTCTATGACCACTCTTTTAATTTCTTTGTTGTTAAGATCAGGATGCAGAGGGATTGATAAAATTTCCTGTCCAAATTTTTCACTTTCTGTAAGCTTATATGGTGTTCTGAATTTGCTTAAAAGGTGATTGGGCTGATAGTGAATACCTGTTTGAATACCCTTTTTTTCTAGGAATTTTTTTAAAGGATCTCTTTTATTATCTAAAACCTTTATAGGAAAAATATGTTGATGATTTTTTTTAAAATCAATTTTTAAAAGTTCTATTTCCTTCATAGAAGTCAATTTACTTATATAAAAATTGACAATTCTTTTTCGTTTTTCTTGAAAGGACTCCACTTTCTTTAGCTGTGTTCTTCCAATTGCAGCAAGCACATCACTTAAGTGATACCTCCAACCCTGCTCTTGAACATCGAAATTCCAGCTTCTGGATTTTGAATATCTTTTTTTTGAATCTCCTCTCACGCCAAGAAGCCTTATGTCATTCAGTTTTGATATTAAGCTTTTGTCACTTGTTAAAATTGCTCCACCTTCTCCGGAAGTGATATTTTTTATTCCATCAAAACTAAAACATATAACATCTCCTATCTGGCCCACTCTTTTATTTCCATTGAAAGAACCAAAACTATGGGCAGCGTCCTCTACGACTCGGAGCTGATGTTTTTTTGCAAATCTGTATACTTTTTTCATTTCTTGGGCATTACTAGCATAATGAACTGGCATGATTACTTTTGTTTTTTTATTTATTCTTTTTTTAGCGTCTTCCAGATCAATAAAGCCGTTATCTCCAGCGATATCACATGCAACTGGCTTTGCGCCAGTAGCTGAAATTGCTTGAAAAGATGCAACATATGTAATGCTTGGAACCAAAACTTCGGTTCCTTTGCCAACTCCGCAAGCTTGAAGTGCAAGATGGAGTGCAGCTGTTCCTGAAGAAACTGCTATGACTTTTTTTGAAGTATTTAAATAATCTTTAATTTCTTCTTCAAATAATTTTACTTCTGGACCCATCCCCAAATAGCTATTTCCAATAACTCTACTAATAGCTATTTTTTCTTTACTATTCAATGAGGATTTTGAAAGTCTAATCATTCAAATTAATTGGAAAATTTTCTATTTCGATAGCTTCAACCTCTGATGGGTCATGAGAATAATCAGAAACATTAAGAAGCATATTTCTTTCTTTAAGTCCTTTAAAGGCAAGCCAGATTCCTGATGGAATTGTAAGCCTGAAATAATTTTCTTCGCTTAAGGTAAAACTAGATAATTTAGAATTTTTATCTTCTTGGTCTTCGTCGAAAGCAAAAAATTTTATTTCGCCAACAGGGACAACAAGGTTTAATGTAGCTTTTTTGTGCTTTTTCCAACCTTTTATTTTTCCTTTTTCAATGAAAGAAAAATAAGCCTCGCCAAAACCAACATACTCACTGTCGGAAGATTTAATTGCATGCCATACGTCACCAAGGGGATTTGAAATCTTTTTTAATGAGATATATTTAATTGTGTTATCTATAGATTCGACCATGGTAATTTACTTTTTGAAGCCTTAAATTCATAAATTTCAATTTGTTTTAATGTTAGCTCCATTAAGTCAACATTTTTTTTAAAAAAATTGAAATACCAATCTGAAACTGATTCTATCATTTCACTAGTATTAAGTACTGGTTGCCATCTAAGTAACTTTTTTGCCTTGCCAATATCTAGCTGAAGAAGACCAGACTCAGGAAAATCATTGCTCTCAATAATTTTATAAGATTTATTGAGTTCAAACTTTTTTGAAAGTTTTTTAATCAAAGATTCTACATTCAATATATCGTCTTGATTTGGACCAAAATTAAATGCTTCTCCATTGAGTTCTCTTGATTGATAAATTAAATTTGCAAGATGCAAGTAACCTGATAACGGCTCCAAAACATGTTGCCAAGGCCTCGTTGATAAAGGATTTCGAATACTTACAGGCCTGTTTTTTCCCCAAGCCTTCATACAATCTACGACCAACCTGTCTCTTGCCCAATCTCCACCACCTATCACATTTCCTGCCCTTCCCACGGCTAAAGTGAGATTATCCTTACTGTTTAGGAAAGTTCTAAAATAAGAACTTATAAAAATTTCTGCAGCAGCTTTAGATGAGCTATAGATATCTTTCCCTCCCAATTTATCTGTTTCTTTATATCCTGCTGATTTTTCTATATTTTCATAACACTTGTCACTTGTTACTAACAAAGCAGAACATTTCCAGTCAATATCGCACATAATTTGGAGTAAATTAGTTGTCCCTATGCTATTGGATGAAATAGTTTCTATTGGATTTTTGTAAGATTCAGAAACTATTGGTTGAGCTGCTAAGTGAAAAATAAAATCAGGCTGAGTTGAAAAAATTATTTTTCTTAACTTTTTTATTTCTTTAACGTCAATAAAGTGATGCTCAATTTTTTTTTGTAGTTTTAAAGCTTTAAAAAGTGATGGGTTTGTAGGTATGTCCTTAGAGATTCCAGTTATGTTTGCCCCTAATTTAAGAAGCCAAAGAGTTAGCCAAGATCCTTTGAATCCTGTATTGCCAGTAACCAGAACTTTTTTATTTTGAAAAATATTATTAAACATTTTTTCATTACCATTTTTTCCATGGAGGATTTCCAGAATCCCAATAAGATTGAAGTTCTAGCTTATCTTTAAGAGTATCCATACATTTCCAAAATCCACTATGTCTAAAAGTCATTAGTTGACCTTTTCTTGCTAAGCTCTGCAATGGCTCCTGTTCAAGAAAAGTATCATCGTCTTTCAGCAAGGAAAATAATTCTTTTTTAAAAATAAAAAAACCTCCATTAATCCAAGCTTCAGTTTCATTTGGTTTTTCCTGAAAAGAAGTAACAGTATCTTCATTACTTTCAAAAACACCGAATCTTTCTTTAGGCTGAATACTTGTCATTGTTGCTACTTTATTATGATTTTTATGGAAATCTTCTAGCTTTCCTAAATCAATATCTGAAACGCCATCTCCATAAGTCAGCATAAAATCATTATCTCCAATGATTTCTTGAGCTCTTTTAATTCGCCCCCCCGTCATTGTTTCTTGACCAGTATCTACAAAAGAAATAGTCCAGTCTTCCGAAAGAGAATTTATTAAGGTTTTTTTGTTGGATTTTTGCTGTAAAACAAAGTCATTGGCATTGAAGGGATAATTCATAAAATAATCTTTTATTAGATTGCCTTTATTACCCAATAATATTACGAACTCTTTGTAGCCGTGAAAATAATAATGTCGCATTATATGAACAATAATAGGAAGATTGCCAATACTAACCATTGGCTTAGGAATAGAAGCGGTTTCTTCTGACAATCTCGTTCCCAAACCCCCTGCTAAAATTACTACTTTCATCTTTTTAAATATTTATAAAAATTATAAACAATTCCTCTTGAAGTAAATTTTGAATCCTTAATTTTACCCCATTGGCTAGTTGAATTATCTATCTTTTTTAAAAGTTCAAGAGAAGTATTATCTAAATTATGATTATTATCGAAATACTTAAATGTTTTACTAGATATCTCTTCAAAATTTTCTAGATACTCATTTATTCTTAATTCAAGAGAATCCTTGCCTAGAGAGTTTGAGGAAACATCTTTTATATTTTCTCCAAGAGTCATGCCATCTCTTTCGTAGAGCCAACAATAATTGTATTCTTTATTAATTCTTTTATAAGAAATATCCAAAAGAATGGTTGGAATTCCAAGTTTAGCTCCTTCTAATGCAGCTGTTCCCATAGCAAATAAAATTGAACAATTATTTATCAAATAGTTATCTAATTTATTATTCTCAATTTCCTGTTCAATAGAAATTTCATATGAAACTTTTGAT